>NZ_BAABDQ010000073.1:0-33573 GCF_039539705.1 Nonomuraea rosea
GGATGCGGATCGGGGAGGTTCTTGGGCTGCGGCATGAGGACATTGCCGCCGCTGAGCGTGAGGTCACGGTCGTGCCCCGGGTCAACGCCAACGGTGCCCGCACCAAGTCCGCGACCACGCGCACCATCCCGGTGTCGGCGGAGTTGGTCCGGCTCTATGCCGACTACCTGCACGAAGAGTACGGCGATCTCGACTGTGACTACGTATTCGTCAACCTCTGGGCTGCACCTTATGGCCGTCCGTTGGCCTATCGGGCCGTCTACGACCTGGTCCTGCGATTGCGCCGCCGCACCGGCCTCGACTTCGACCCGCACTGGTATCGCCACACGATGGCCACCCGCCTGCTGCGCGATGGCGTGTCAGTGGAGGTCGTGTCGGCCATCTTGGGACACGCCTCCATCACCACGACGTTGCAGATCTATGGGCACCTGACCGTCGAGGACGCTCGGCGAGCGCTGGAGGAGGCGGGATGGTTCGCCGGGCAGCAGGTGTCGTGGTGACCGGCACGACGCTGTCGCCGGCCGCGGCGCGGCTGGGCCTGCTGGGCAAGCTGATGGCGGTGGTGCGGCCGGAGTTTCGGGCCGAGGAATTCGCGTTCGATCCCGCAGATCCGGTGTTCGGAGGTGGAGTCTGCCTGGTGCCCAGCTGTGAGCGGACCGCCCGCGGCCAGGGTCTGTGCACTGGCCACCACGATCGATGGGCCGCTGAGGGGCGCCCTGACCTGGACAGCTTCGCCGCCGCCACCGATTCCCGATGGCATAAACAGCAGCCACTGTTGTGTTGCCGGGCGCCCGGCTGCGGGCGCGGCGTTTGCCGCGGGGGCTTGTGCACTCGGCACGCGGCCGCCTGGCAACGCGCCGAGCGGCCCGACCTGATCGCCTGGTTGCCCGCCCAGCCCGAAACGCAACCGCCTGCCGGGTTGGTGATCTGCCTGGTCGGCGACTGCCGGCTCTGGGTGGAGAAGGACATCCCGTTCTGTCGGGGGCATGGCGCCACCTGGAAGAGCAACGGTCGCCCGGACCCGGAGCAGTTCGCGCGCGGCTATGCCGAGATCGAGGTGGTTCCGCGCAACGAACGGGTCCGGTTGCAGGGCCTGTCGGCGCAACTGAAGCTAGAGATTCAGTACGCCTTGCAGCGACGCAGTGACGAGCGGACCGTCAAGGTCCAGCCCTTCGTGGTCATGCAGGTGGTGCGGTTCCTGACCAGCTGTCCGGTGACGTCGCTGCTGGACTGGCCAGAAGAGATCTGGCGGCAACGGATCGGCCGTCCCGCCCCCAAGGACTCCAACCCACGAGCCCTTCTGATCTTCGCCCGCCGGCAACTGGAGGACCTCGCCGACGTCGGCGGAGGCTGGGACACCGAGTACGGTCGCGACATCTGGCGCATGCACCTGCTGGGCTTTGAGGGTCGCAGGCGACTGCGATTCGACCAGATCCCTCAGCCTTGGCTGCGTGAGCCCGCCAAGCGGTGGGCTCGCTGGCGCATCAGCACCGGCCTGTGTCTGGAGGCCAGCCGCCGCGCGATCGCGGCCATCGAACGGTTCGGCCAGTTCTTGGCCTCGGCGACGGTGAACGTCACGGGCCTGGCCGAGGTGAACCGGCCCCTGCTGGAGCGTTATCTGGCCGACCTGCAGGCCGAGATGGGCGGCAGCCAGCGTCAGGGCAGTCATATCGGGCTGCTGAACAGCTTCTTCACCGCCATCCGCCAGCATCGCTGGGACGAAACCCTGCCCACCACCGCATTGTTCTTCGTTCAGGACCAGCCCAAGCGGGCCGAGCGGCCGCCACGGGCGCTCGCCGAGCAGGTCATGGCCCAAGTCGAACATTCCGGCAACCTCGATCGATGGGGCAACGACGACTACCGGCTCATCACCGTGATCCTCATCCGCTGCGGGCTGCGGATCTCTGATGCGCTCCGGCTGAGGTTCGACTGCATCACCAGCGACGCCGACCGAGCGCCCTATCTGCGGTATTTCAACCACAAGATGAAACGCGAAGCGCTCGTGCCCATCGACGAGGACCTCCTGCGCCTGATCGGCCAGCAGCGCCACCGTGTCGCCGACCGCTGGCCGAGCAGACCTAGCGGACCCGCCTGGCTATTTCCGCGGCCCACCAAGAACGTCGACGGTCAAGCCCCGATCAGCAGCTCGACCTACCGGCTGGCGCTCTATCGCTGGCTGCAGGCCTGCGACATTCGCGATGAACATGGCCAGCCGGTCCATTTCACCCCGCACCAGTGGAGACACACGCTCGGCACCCGAATGATCAATCGCGACGTTCCGCAGGAAGTCGTCCGCCGCATCCTCGATCACGATTCGTCGCAGATGACCGGGCACTACGCCCGGCTGCACGACACCACCGTCCGGCGGCACTGGGAAGCCGCCCGCAAGGTCAACGTCGCAGGCCAGGCCGTCACCCTTGACCCGGACGGCCCTCTGGCCGAGGCCGCATGGGCCAAGCAGCGACTCGGCCGAGCCACCCAGGCCCTGGCCAACGGCTACTGCGGCCTACCGGTCCAGAAGACCTGCCCGCACGCCAATGCCTGCCTGACCTGTCCGATGTTCATCACCACCCCGGAGTTCCTGCCCCAGCACCACAGTCACCGTCAGCAGGTCGTCCAGATCATCACCGCGGCCGAGGCCCGCGGCCAGACCCGGCTGGTCGAGATGAATCAGCAAGTCCTCGTCAATCTGGACAACATCATTACCAGTCTGACCGACGACAACACAGCCGAGGAGGCCGCCGCCGATGCCGGCTGACAACACCACTCACCTGATCATCGCAGCTCGCCGCCGTCACGAACTGACCCGCGCCAAGGCCATCCGCGCCCTCGGCCAGCTCCACCAGGCCGGAAACCCGATCAGTTTCGACCTCGTCGCCCGAACAGCAGGCGTGTCCCGGTCCTGGCTCTACTCCCAGACCGACATCCGCGACCAGATCCAGCACCTTCGGCTGATCACCCGTCGGGCACCCACACCGCCCATCCCCACCACCCAACGCGCGACTGAGGCGTCCTTGCTGCAACGCCTGCAGGCCGCCACCGAACGCAATAACCAACTCGCCGAAGAGAACCGGCGCCTCCGCCGGCAGCTCGCCGAGGCTCTTGGCCAGCTCCGGACGACCTTACACAACCTCGCTCTTCGATAACGATCGGTCCCTGCTGACAGGCGCCCAACCCTCTCACGCTGTCTCGTCGAGAACACTGTCCTCAACGAGACAGCCCAGGTCACAAACATGATCAATTCGCGGGCTCAAGATAACCATCGAATCGACCTTCGCCACCGTCCGGCACCGCACCAAGGTCACCAAGGGGCCGGGTTCGCGCGCCGCCGGGCTCGCCATGGCCTTCAAACTCATCGAGTCGGCGCAGAAACGCTGGCGCGCGGTCAACGCACCCCACCTTGTCGCCCTGGTCCGCGCCGGGGCCACATTCGTCAGGGGCAAGCTCGTCGAACGGCCCGAGGAATCACCGACGATCGGTGGCAAGTCGAAAGCTGCTTAAAGGAACTTGATCCACAGGTCTTGACGATTGCTCTCTCCATCTGGGAATCACTCGACAGGCCGAGGCCGCATTGATGCTGGCGGAGCAGTTCGGCGGTTCGTGAAGCGTCGTCTCGCCTGTCGAGCCGCAACTGCAAGCGAATGATCCGGAAGTATGTTTCCTCGGTGTCCGGGTCAAGCCGGCGTGCACGCTCCAGCGCGGAAAGAGCCTGCTCGGCGTCTTCTCCTGCCAGGAGTTCCGCCAGCTGGGCAAGCACATCTGCTTGAGACCGAGTCAGCGGATACCGCTGATCCTCGATCCATTCCGCCGAAAACCCATCAGCCAGTTCACCTGTACATAGACCTGCTGCCGTCAAGAGGGCAGTCCGACGCTCGGCGAGATCGGCGGCGGTTCTCACCTGTTCCAAAGCGGATTCGTAGTCCCACAGATCGATACTGATCAGCTCATGGTCAATCCGATAGATCGCTGAGTCTTTCGTGGTCGAAGCGCTGATGAATGGCGCTCGTTTCGCCTCGGCACCCTTGTAGCCCGCGGCAGCGACAAGCGCACCACGAAGGTGGCGTAGGACGTTGTGGATGTCCTTGCCGAGATCGTCCGGCCAGAGCGCGGTCGCCAGTTGATCGCGTGTCACGCCGTTCGGGTGCAGGGCCAAATAGATGAGCGTGCTCAGCTGGAGCCAGCTCAGCAGGACTGGCTCTCTCTTGCCGCGAACATGAATCGTGGGATGGCCGAGGATCGTCAGCCGGACGAGAGCCGCCCCTGGCCAGTCGGCTTGCTCGTTCTCTGGCGGCGATTCCGCCTCACTCACGCTCTCCTCCCCTGCCGAGGGCAACTGCTGTAGATGGGCGGCGGCTTCCTCCGCCGTGATGTGGAACAGTTGCGCGCCGACGAGAGAATCGGCGCCACGGCCCTCGGCTGCTGTCACCGTGTGCGTGCTGTCGAGCACGCAGGTGACGCCGCCTGACCAGGACCCCAGGAAGATGCCACCGATTCCTACACCCCGGGCAGAGGCGAGAGGCGCCGCGACGCGTTCGCTGACGTCTGTGTCGATTTCGGCAATCAGCAGGATGGCGGGAAGCACCTCGCCTGGATCACGGCGTCGTAGTGCCCCGATGTCGGCCTCCCGTTCAAGCACCATCCGGCTGCGCAGAAAGTACGCTTCCTCGAAATTCTGGAGTGCGTCCTCATGTGAGGGAGCCAGCAGAAGCCCAGGGATCCCCGCGACAATCTCACGGAGACCGTCCTGGGAGAGGCCGAAGAGTTCTTCCGCCAAAGTAATCGAGACAATGATCTGGACGCGATAGTTGTTTGACTGACGCAGCAGGTCGACGGCCAGGTAACGGACCGTGTCGCCGCCTCCAGGGCCGGTGAAACCTATTCCGGGCCCTTCGAGGGCTATTCGCAGCGGCGAGCCGTCCGAGGCCTGTCCGATGTGGACCAGCTCGGGGATGTCGATGGAGTGATCATGCCGCATCAGCTCGCCGTCGGAAGGTACCGGTTCATCTCGCTCGACGAAGGCTTGGCGGTGGACACGGTGGAGTTCGCGGACGGGTGCAGGAGGCTCCGGCTCTGGGGTGATGGTCACCGGTTCCGTGGCTGCTGGTGGGATTCGGCGGCGGCGTCGGTGCAGACGGCCGGCGACGTAGGCGGTACTGATGCCTGCGGCGTACGCCAGGGCAACCAGCGATCCCGATGAGAGGCGAATCGCCGCGGCGGTTTCCCGCTTCGTGAGGTGCGTACTCGATGGTTCGGGTCGGGGAGTCTCTGACGGACTCGGTTTCGGCGGGATGTCTGCGGCGGGGGGCTGCTCAGTCGTCGAGACAGGGCTGGGGAGCTTCGGGCGCTTCCCTGATGACAGGCGGAGTTTCCAGCCAGGGCGAATCAGTCCGGGAGCCGCGAAGGTACGTCCGTCGGGTTGCCGAGAACGGGCGTTGAGCTTCCAGATCTTCGGCCATCGGCGGGGGTTGCCTAGTTCGTTGTCGGCGATACTCCAGAGGGAGTCGCCCTGTTTCACGCGGTAGATCCGCTCTTTGGGCGGCGCCTTCACGTCTGTGGCGGCAGGCTCCCCAAGGGGATGCATGGGAGCCATGGCCACAACTGGTGGCGGCGGCACCACGGCGTTGCTCACACCTGGCATGAGAACGGCCAGCGTTGCGGAGGCGACCAGATATGCGGCCAGGCGTTGCATCCCCCGGAGTCCGGGGAGCCGGACGTTGAGGTGCTGACCACGAACCTTGGCGATGACCTCGCCGATGACAGTAAGGGAGAACGTGGCCCAGGTACCCCAGGCGATGAGCTCCAGGGCCGTGACGAACAGGGTGCCGTCGTCAGGGGCGCTCAGCGCCTCGACGATCTGTTCCAAGCTGGGCACGTGGTCCGGGAACGGCAGCCCCGCGATCTTGTAGAACAGGACTGGGAAGCCGAATACCAGGGCAAGCAGGACGATGAATGCCGCCATGGCACGCAAGAGGCGAAGCACGGTCATCGGTTCGGCCCTTCCACGCCGGCCACCAGGTCCGCGTCGGCATGTGCCGTCATGGACACCGTGGACATGCCCACCAGGGAAAGCAGCCAGGTGGTCTTGGTCACGGTGACCGTGACGCGGACCGAGGCTGGGCCGGAAATGATCGCACTGCCTTGATGGCCGCTGCTGGACAGGTGGGCTTGGGCGGCGCGCAGCGCGGCGCCTCGGTCGACGATCAGTTCGTCGCCACGGTAGGCGGCGGCGCGATCGATCTGTCCGGCGCCGGCTCGGGCGGCTTCCTCGGCGATGCCGACCGCCTCCCATCCCGCCCGCAGCTTGTTGCCGACGTCGACGACCAACCCGACGAAGAGCAGGAGCACTGTGATGAAGATCAGCGCATACGGTGTGATCGAGCCTCGCTCGGGATCTCGGATTGCCCATCTGTGCATACGCTGTCTCCCTCGTGTCGCCAGTACCGTGAGTGCACGACCAAGCTCGGGTGGGGCAGCCGCCCAGACCCGATAGTTCTTCCGCGGTATGGGTCCAGCGGGCTCATGAAGGTGGCGTGGCGCTCGACGCTTCCTGGCAACCCGGGAAAGGCGAGATCCGCCAAAGGCACCGTGCAGGAGACCGTCGCCGACACGCCGGCTGGCGTACCCACCGGACGGCTGAAACCCTTGGTATCCACCTTCACCGTCACCGTGGTGCAGTTCACGTCCTGACCGGCCAAGGACTCACGGGCGCTGGCTTGGGCAGTCCTGCTCGCGGCGGCTGCGCCACGCGCGATGGATGCCTGACGGGCGGCATCACGCGCCGCGGCCTCCACGGCGGCGCTCGCCACGGTGATCCGGCCTGCGGCGACTGCGAGCAGCAGAACCAGCACGATGGCGGGGATGGCGAGGATCGCTTCTACGGTGACACTCCCCCGCTCGTTCATGTCGCCCGCCCCGGTGTCGTGAAGCGCTCGACAGGCCCGGCGGCTTGCTCGGATACCTCGATCGACGGCAGGAACGGCACCAGGGAGAGCGATTGGCCACGCACCGTGATCCGGACTGTGGAAGCGTCACCAGAGCTCGCAGCGCTGATCGATAGCAGGAAGCCGCTAGCCGTCTGTTCGGCGTACCGCCTGGCCACGCCCGCCCCTGAGGTGTGGGCAGCACCGTACGCTCGCGCGGTGCGGACGCCCTGTTGGGCAGCGGCGAGCGCGACCGACTGGGCGAAGAACAACAGACATACCTGCATACCGGCGAGGATGGTGAACATGACGACGGGCAGGGCGATCACCGCCTCGGCGGTGACGCTCCCCCGTTCGGCACGGAAGGAACGCACAGGTCATCAGCCTAAAGGTTGATCGAGTTCGCCTTTTCGATGATTTTGGCGGTCACGATTCCCATGACAGTGACCGCGACCAACACCAGCGCGGCGATAATGATCATCGCCTCCGCGGACATGGCACCCTTTTCCGGATCTTCGCGGGCGCGTTCGAAGCGGTCCAGCAGCAGCGCGGTCACGGCCTTCCAGTACGCGGCTTCCGGGGGCAGGAGCTTGGACATGGTCGCTCCCTTTCAGCTCATGATGCGGTAGATGGCGGGGAAACAGACGAGCACCAGGAAGCCGAAGATCGACACACCGATGGCGATCGGCATCTCGCTGGTACGGCTGTTGGCCTGGGCACGGGTGTCGGCCAGCGCGGCGGTACGCATCGACTGCGCTTTGGCCAGCAACGTGGACAGCACCCGGGTTCCTTCGGATCCGGCGTCCTCGGCGATGTCGGCCAGCTCGGTCAGCTCTGACACACCGACCCGTTCGCCGAGCTCCCCGAGGCCACGCCAGGGCTGTTCGCCGGCGCGTTTGGCGTGCTGGAGCACCTGGGCGATCTGGCTGAACACCCATCCCGTACAGATGTCCACGGGCGCCTGCAGAGCCTGAGGAGTACCGGCTCCGGCCGCACGCTCCAGAGCCACCATCTCCAGATAGGTCGCCAGTGCGGCGCGGAACTCCTGGCGCCGTTCACGGGCCTGGCGGCGAGCGGTGAGATCAGGGATCAGCGCGAACAGCACAGCGAGCACGACGGCGGCGCCCGCGGGGACCGTCCAGGGCAGCGGAATCCCGGCGAACGTGCACAGCAGACTGAGCGGCACCGGAAACACCAGGCCGAACAGCAGGAAACTGACGCGCTGAATGGTGAAGCGCTCCACGCTGATGCCCAGCAGCGCCAGGTCATCGCGCGGGATCGGCAATCGGGCCAGCCGGAGCTTGATCCAGTCACCACGTGCCGTTGCAGGAAGCCCGTTCAGGCGAGCGAGCGCGGCGTCCAGCTCAGGTGGTCCGGGCATCAGTTCGTGCATCACGATCAGCAGCCCCAAGGCGACCAGCGCGCCGGATGCCATGGCGGGCATGTTCACCGCTTCCTCCCCCCATCGTTGAGGAAGCGGTGGCCCGACGCCGCCGTACCGAGCCTGTGCAGCCAGACGAGCGTGACGGCGTAGAACAACGCCACCATGGCCAAGACGACCTGGCCGAGCGGAGTCCCGAACGGCGCGACGTACGACTTCTGGAAGACAGCGAGAGCGCTGAACAAGCCGAGGATGGCGATGACCCACCGCACGGTGGTGCGGTGCTCGGCACGGGCCGCCTCCACCTCGCGGCGGTCGGAGACGTCCTTAGCCACCAATTCGGCGAGCTGCTGAAGTACGGCGCTGGCGCCTTTGCCGCGGCGACGGGCGACCAGGATGAGGGCGGCCGCGATGCGATCCCCGATGGGATCGTCCAGCTCGTCGGCGAACATCCGCAGCGCCTCCTCCGTCGGCGTCCGGGTGACACGAAGGCGCCGAGCCAGGGCGGCGACCGGGGCAGCGATGGAAGGCGGGACCTTCCGGGCCGCGCTTTGCTCCAGCGCCTGCTCCAGAGCGCGGCCGGCGACAAGCAGGTCCGCCAGCCGGCGGGTCCACAGCTCCAGAGCCTCCAGCTTGCGGATACGTTCGGCCGCGGCCCTGCCGGTCATCATCTTGGGCAACGCGAATACGGCCGCCCCCGCCGCCACTGCGGCAACAGGCCAGCCGGTGAACGCATACACGGCAACCGCGACAGCCAGGGCCGGCGCGATCAGCTTGTAGTGCGCGAGCCAGATCCCGGCCCAGCGTGACGGAGGGCGGACCGCTTGTTCCTCGCCGGCCCGGCGCAATGACGAGACGATGCTCAACGTGCCACCGAGGATCATTGCGGCGCTGAGCCCGCCCAGCAGAGAGAGGGTGTTCATCGGATGTCCCAGCGAGCGGTGAACGGGTCGAGCAGCGCAGGGTCGAAGCCGACCGCCTTGAGCCGGGGCAGGCACTGCGGGGTGATGTCCGGTACGGCCCGGCCGCCAGGCCCGGTGGGCCGGTAGAGGTGGTTGCGGCTGGGCAGCTCGCTGTCGGCAGGGGGCAGCACTTCCAGGACCTCCGAGACGAAGCGGGTGTTCGTCGCCGGATCGAGGCGGAGGTGAACGACGAGGTCAATGGTCTCGCCGGTGTTGAGATGGATCACAGCAGGCGGGGTCTGGGTACCGACGCCTCGGGTCCACAGCATGACGATCCTGTTGAAGATCTCTTCAGTTCCGTCCGCGTGGATGGTGCACATGGAGCCGGGGTGGCCGGTGTTCATGGCCTCGAACATCGGGACGATCTCGTCGGCCCGCACCTCCCCCACGATGATCCGCTTGATGTTCTTACGCAGGGCGTGCGGTATCAGGTCGTTCAGTCCGATCGATCCGGCGCCTTCGGAGTTGGCCTGGCGCACCTGAAAGGCGATCACGTTCTGATGGCGATGCGTGAGCCGGTCGAGGAAGAGCTCGTAGTCCGATTCGAGGGTGGCCAGCCGCTCGGCTGGGTCGATCACTGAGGCCAGAGCCCGCAGCAGCGTCGTCTTGCCGGCCGCGGTGCCACCGGTGATGACGATGTTCAGCCGGGCCAGGACAGCGGCCCGGAGGAAGGCGTGCAGGCTGCGATTGATCGTGCCGAGCTTGAGAAGGTCATCGAGCGTGACGTCGACCAGCCGATGGCAGCGGATGCTCACGCATGGCCGGCGGGTAACGGCCATGGTGGCGCTGAGCCGTACACCCACTCCGTCGTCGCCGTCACTCGGCCGCAGCGCGGTGTTGAGCAGCGGGCTGGCGCCGGAGAACTCGCGCGGGTTGTAGCTCTTATGCATAGCCCACATCTGGATCATCTTGATCAGATCGTCGTCGCTGGTCGCGACCGCGGGCCCGGCCGCGCAGGTGCCGTCGTTGTAGGTGATCCACACCTGGTCGCATCCGTTGAGGTCGATGCTCTCCACCCGCGGATTTTTCAGGTACGGGGTGAGCGCGCCAAGCTCGAAGCGCTCGTCGATCACGGCGTCGACGAGCCCGCGCTGCATGGCGAAGCTGACAGGAGTACCGGCGGTGACCTGATCCTGCGCCCAACGCTGAACGTGCGCCTGGATGACTTGCCGGGCCTCGCCGCGGTCTTCGGTGTCCTTGAGATCGTCTGCGATGGCACCTGAGACCGCGAGAACCGCCTTACGGAATGCGCGGTCGTCCTCACGCGCCGGTACCTCGGGAATGACGATCGGTTCGACCGTGGTGCGTGGCGGCCACGAGTTGCTCATGAGGCCACCGCCTCCCTGGCAACGTGGGCCCTCATGGCAGCTCCCAGCCGGGAAGTTCCGCGGATCAGCGCGGAGCGACGGAAGGACTTCTTGGCGCGGTCGCCGTCGGAGAGCACTGCGGCGGACCTCGGGTCGTGAGGTATCCACGCCAGCACGGGCAACTCGAAGAGCGCTTCGCTGATCTCTTTGGCGGAGTACGGGCCGTCGCCGACCGCGCAGAGCCCCACCTGGACGTCCTCACCTACCTGACGGCCCAGGGCGTCCAGACGAGGGCGCGCGTGAGCGACGTGCCGCAGCGTGGGACGCACCAGCATGACCACCAGATCGCAGGCTGCGAGCAGGGTCATCGGGGTGTCGGACCGGCCGATCTGTCCCACATCAAGCACAACGTCCGCAGTGTCCTGGGCCGCCGTGAAAACCCCCGCGATGGTGTCCCAGGCTCCGTCGAGCTGCACCAGGTGCCGGGGATCACGCAGCCCGGGAAGCAACAGCCAGTTGCGAGCGTCGTGATCGAGCGCTACGACGTGCCGCCAGAGGAGGTCCGGATCGATGTCGTGCGCAGCCGCGAGCGCCAGTTCGAGCAGGCCGGACTCGTGCTCGTCCATGCTTCCGGACAGGAATCCGCGCAGAACGTCACCGCCCTGAGGGTCGCACTCCGCCAAGAGCGCCCGTCCGTCCCACGCGTAAGTGAGCGCGAGGGCCGTGGTGGTGACCCCAGGCGAGCCACCAGGACTCATCAGCGCGTACATCGCCATTCAGGGTCTCCTCGGGTTGAGGACCAAGGCGACCTGGCCGTCGGCGGCCAGCGGAGCGAGCTTCGGGCCGTCGCTCTTGTTCACGAGCACGTCCACCACCATCAGGCCGTCGTTGTCCGGTCCCTTCGTGTGGTCTACGACGGCCTCGATCCCGACGGACGATTGCTCACCATCCGATACGGTCTGGCCGTCTGGACGCAGCACGACGAGGAGTCGGTCTCCCGGCCGCAGTCCGCGCGCCGGAAGGCGGCTCGGCTTGACCGCGACCGGGATGAGCTGCTGGTCACCCACCGGCGTGACCTGGCCGGTGACCATTCTGGGCTGCAGGAGCGTGCCGGTCATCAGGTCGGACGCGGCACGCATGCCGATCACCTGTTTCAGATCCTGGCCCCTGACGGTCGCCACGATCTGGTCACGGCCCACCATTGCGGTTGCTACGTTCTCGGCGGTGAAGGGCTGTCCGAGCGCCACGTCGCGGGTCATGACGAGCACCGATTCGCGGTCGCTCAGGCCGTTGATCGTGTGCGCTGCCAGGGCCGCGCCACCGGCGACCACCAGTGTTCCCAGCACCAGCGAGCTACGACGGCGCTGGCGCGGCTGCGGCAGCATCTTGGGCATCTGAGCCGGCGGCGCCTCGCCGTTGGACGCTTGTGCGGGCGCGGCAGGACGAGTCTTTCCAGTCATTCAGGAGTTCCTTCCAACCAGCGCGGGGGCTTCCCCGATCCGCAAGGGGAACGTCGCCGTAGTGGTGATCGGGGCGAGTGCACCGCCAGCACCACCTGAGCCGGTCCAGCTGGCGGACCAGACCATGGATGCCTTCACCTGGTACTTCGAGCCCGGGAGTCCGGCGCTGGACTCGGTGAACACGTGCGTGCAGTCGATGTTCTGATCGTCTGGAGACTTCGCCGGATCGTACGGCACCCCAGGACCAAGGCAGGTGAGCGTCGATTGGCCTGCGCCTGGCCGGACGGTCAGCTTGGTCGGGGTCGCGGTGACCTCGGCCCAGACCGGCCCGGCCGTGACCCGCTTGCTGATCGAGTGCCATTGCTCTGACGCGGCCCAGAAGTACTGCCGCAGGCCCACGTACCCGTTCCTGCCCTGCGGTGGAGCGGTGACGATCTTGGGAGCCGACGGCGTGAGCAGACGCAGGGCTTGGTCCTTGAGCATCTCGGGGGTGACCGGCGGCGCCCCTGGCTCTCCGGGACGGACGGCGTTGAAGACGTTCTCCTTACCGTCCGGCCCGGTGTCGCACTGGACGTAACTGATCGAGCCCCGCCCGCCGATGCCACGGCAGTCCCCGAAGCGGGCGCCTCTCCGGATACCGCCGGAGGGGCTGCCTGATTCGGCCTGCTCGTAGAGGCCATAGGTCACCCAGTTGCCACCCATGCGGGTGGCCCCGTTGTCCTCGGTCGAGGGCCCGTGAGCTACGGCCAGCAGACTCAGCAACGAGCTCAGCGTGAGGGTGGCGTGCACGTCGTCCCCTTCATGCTCAAGCCTGTCAGCTGCCAGCGCCCATCCGAGGAACGTTCCAAAGCCGCCGTGACGGTCGTGGTGGTCTTGGCATCAGCAGTCTCAGGAATGAGCCGATGAGTACGGCGATCCGCCAGGGCCGCACGGGACATGTCCAGGCAATCGACGACTTCAGCGTGCTTTCCACCTACACGGACTTCCTTGATACGCGGGACCGCCTGGCCGTACGGCTCGCGCTCTTGCTTGACCATGTCGCGGACGCCGTCGACTAGATGGTCTAGATAGCCACCTTTCACGTAGGGCTGCAGCAACTGCCGCGCTCGCTCCGGCGAGGATTTGCCCGCCTCGGCAAGGGCCGGCCAGTAGGCGGAGTACGCCTCCACGATCAGGTCGTGAGGTCGACTCGACGACGGCTGGGGCGTGGCTGCTTCGACGGACGCCGGCGCCGATATTCGAGGCGGCAGGCTCGAGGGAGCCGACACCCGGCAGGCCGCGATCACCATTGACACGAGCAGCAGCGCTACTGCGCGACCGCGAATCGCCACAACCACACACATCCTGACTCCAAGTGATTACTCCGACGCGAGGAGTAGCGTATGGTTTGGCAAAGCCATCATCAAGGCTGTGAGCAGCACGTTCTTCGGAATGTAATCAGCTCTCACAACCCCAGGGTGAGGCGAGAGCGAATCGCCCCCATCAGTCAGGGTTGGTGTTCTTCGGTGGTCGCCACATCGCAATTGCCACAGAAATAGAGCCCTGCTCGAAAGCCAGATAGAGGCGACATCCCACGACACGAGGACACATCGTGTGTCCGTGCACGTTCACAAGGTGATGGCAATGGATTGGCCGACACGCATCCGGACCGAGCGCGAAGCACGCGACTGGGACAAGCACACCATGGCCCGCCGCCTGAGAGAGGCTGCCGGAGACGAACCTCTCCCCGACCACACATCACTCGTCAGATACATCCGGCGCTGGGAGTCCGGCGACGTCACCACGATGACCGAACGCTATCGGCTGCTGTTCGGCCGCATCTTCTCGCGCGATTCACGAATGCTGTTCCACGACCACGAGAACAATAGAGAAGAAGGGCACCACCGTCCGCCGCGTGAAGAGGACGATCCCACGAAACGTCGCGACGCGCTCAAACTGGGCCTGGCCGCCACCATCGGCCAGGTGTTGAGCGAGGCTGCCGACGAAGCCCTGGAGTTCACCCGCCGCGCGAACACGTCCGCCGTCGGCCGCGGCACCCTCGACCATCTCGAAAGCGTCATCCGCGACATCGCGGGCAGCTACTCACGGCGTACGCCAGCGGACCTGTTCACCGTGGCCCGCCTCTACCGCCGCAAGGTCGATCAACTCCTCGCGGGCCCACACACTCTCAAGGAGCAGCGAGAGCTGTTCGTCCACGCCGGACTGCTGTCGGAGACCCTGGCCTGGCTGGCTCACGATCTGGGCGACCCGCTGACCGGGGAGGCGTACGCCATCGACTGCTTCGAGCACGCCGACCAGGCCGGGCACGACGAGCTGTGCGGGTGGGCGACCGACGCGATGGCCTCGATCGCCCTGCACGCCGATCACCCCGCCCGAGCCGTGGCAGCCGCCTCACGCGGCCTCACCCGTGTCCCGGCAGATCACCCGCTGGCGGTGCGGCTCCAGGCCCAGGCGTCACGAGGTTACGCCCGGCTCGGCGACCGCGACGCCTTCGACGACAGCTACCAGCAGGCCGATCGCCTGTGGAACGCTCTGCCCTCTCGCACCCCGGCCCGCCCGGACGGCATCGACACCGGCCCGTTGGCCACGTATGCGATGACCACCTACACGGCCTCGTCCTACATCTGGCTCGGCGATTACGAACAGGCCCGCCTTCATGCCGAGCGTGCCGTTGCGGCCCACGAGACGACTCCGCCGGCCAAACGATCCCTGAGCCGGGAAGCGATCGCCCAACTGGATCTCGGCATCGCGATGGCGTTCCTCGGCTCTGCAGAGGACGCGGTGGCACTCGGTCTGCGGGCGCTGGCCACACCCCGGCTGGTGCCCTCCGTTCGCGCTCGCGCGACCGACCTGAACACCGCCCTCACCGAACAGCATCCTGGAACGAGTTCTGCCGCGGAGTTCCAGACGGCCCTGGCCGGCATACGGGTAGGAACGGCACCATGAGCGAGCGCGACGACATTCCCGCCCGGCGGGAGCTCCACATCCGCAAGCCCTACTTCGACCTCATCGCCTCCGGCATCAAGACCGTGGAGGTGCGAGTGGGATACGCGAGCATGCGGAAGATCCAGCCTGGCCAGGAACTCGACTTCGTCTCAGGCGATCAACGGCTGCGGACTAGGGTCGTGCGCGTGAGCGAATACGCCTCCTTCGAGGCCCTTCTGGAGCACGAGGATCCGATCGCTATCGGCGGGGACCTCGGCAAGAACCCCGACGAGCTTCTCGGCGTGATCAGAAGCATCTACCCGGCAGAAAAGGAACGCCTGGGCGTCCTCGCTCTAGCAATCGAACCGTTCGGTCGCTAGGCATGGTGGAAGGGTGTTCGCGACCGGCTACCCCACTGTGGAGGAGCACGGCAGGTCAGCGGCCAGCGCTGGCCTGGAGAATGGCGAAGTCGGCGTGTCTACTCAACGGCCTCGGGGTAGCCCTGCGTCCTGTCGCGCCCGGTCAGGGCCCGGTAGATGCTGCCAGAGACGGGTCGCTCGGTCTCGGCCTGGAGGCAGTTGCGGGGACGGTCAGCGCGTGTGGTCGGCGCGGTTCCACCACACGGCGGTGGTGACGACGCCGACCACACCGGTGGCCGCGACCAGCAGCAGGCCGAGCAGGCCGGGCGGGTCCTGGCCTGCTCCGGCGATGCCGGCATACAGGCCGGGCACCGACCATGGGAAGTAGGCTCCGTAGCCGAGCGCGGCGATCACCTGCGCGCAGAACACCAGGCCGAACAGGACGCCGACGGCGGCCAGATAGCCACGCCCGACGCTGGCGGCCAGGGCCAGGGGCGCACTGGCCAGCGCGGCCAGCATGGCCGCGGCCAGGATGTGGGCGAGGCCGGTGGCCGCGGCCGGGGCCGACCAGGCGGGCAGTCCGAGCAGGGAGCCGATGAGCAGGCCGAGCCCGGCCAGCAGAACGGCCAGCAGCAGCGCCCAGACGGCGGCGACAGCGAATTTGGCGGCCACGACGGCGGTGCGGGACGTGGGCAGGGCGAGCAGGTCGGTGGCAGTGTGGTCGCTGAACTCGCGGCCGAACAGCCAGATGGCGATGAGCCCGTAGACGCCGCCGCCGCCGACCGCGCCAGCCTGGGCCAGGAGGGCGAGGTAGCCGGGCCAGTCAGCGCTGGCGCCGGACAGCTGCGCCTTGCCGCCGAGCAGTCCGAGCGCCCGGGCGCGGGCGGGGTCGGCGAGGATGAACATGAACATGCCGCACACCAGCGCGGCGACGGTGAAGGCGAGCGCGGTGATCCAGGGCAGGCGGCTGCGCCGTACCTTGAGCAGCTCGGCCCACAGTGCCTCACGCATGGTGTTCTTCGCCCTCGGCGGGCCGGCCGGCCAGGCCGGCTTGGCGGGGCTGTCCGATCGTGCGCAGGAAGTAGCTCTCCAGGTCTTCTTCCTCCAGGTGCAGCTGGGTGGGTGGCGCTCCGCCGTGCACCAGCACGGTGGCGACCTGGTCCGGCCTGGACAGGGCGCGCTCCTCGGTGAGCAACAGCCCGGCCGGGGTGGCGGGGGTGGGGTGGTAGCCGTGCGCGCGCAGCACCGCCTGGGCGGCGTAGTCGTCGCGGGTGGAAAGGCGCAGGTGGCGGCGCCGGTGCCGGTCCAGCTGGCCGGCGTCGTGTTCGACGATGAGGCGGCCGTGGTGCAGGATGCCGATGCGGGTGGCCAGGCGGGCGACCTCGGCCAGCAGGTGGCTGGACAACAGCACGGTGGTGCCGTGCTGGTGGGCCGTCTCGGCGAGCAGGGCGCGGATCTCGGCGACGCCGGCGGGGTCAAGGCCGTTGACGGGCTCGTCGAGGATGAGCAGGCCGGGGGCGTGGATGAGGGCTTTGGCCAGGGCCAGGCGCTGCAGGTTGCCGAGTGACAGGGCGCGGGCGCGGCGCTCCGCGTACGGGGTGAGCGCCAGGCGTTCGATGATGTAGTCGACGACGCTGTTGCCGGTGCTGGTGGCGGTGCCGGGCAGGCGGCGGACTACTTCCAGGTTCTCGCGCACGGTCAGTTCGGGGTAGGCCGTGGCCGTCTCGACCAGATAGCCCACCTTCGCCCATGCGGTGCGGTCGCCGGCGGTGACGTCGGAGCCCAGGACGCGCACCGTCCCGGCGGTGGGTGCGATCATGCCGAGCAGCAGGCGGATCAGGGTTGTCTTGCCGGCGCCGTTGAGGCCGAGCAGGGCGTAGATCTGTCCCGCCTGCACGTGCAGGGTGACATCGTCGACGGCCCGCACGTCGCGGTAGCGCTTGCTCAGGTGGGAGATTTCGATGACATCCGTGGCCGCGCGGGCCGTGGGCGCAGGTCCAGCTGCGGCGCCATCAGATGGTGGGGTGAGGCGATGCACGGGCACATCCTTGTCTCGACGCGGACTGGACGTGCCGACCAGGCTTCCCGGCTCACCTGTCCTCAGCCTAGCCCTGCCGGCCTCGTGCCGGGCAGTGGCGGCGCCGGTCGGTTCCGGCGGACCTCGCCGTCCCGGTCACCTTCGGTCGATCCACCGGGGCCGGTGGGCGAGTGACGAGCTCAGCGCGGTACGCGTGTCTGTTCCCAGCGGCGCAGCAGGCCAGGCAGTTCGCCCAGCAGGAACGCATAAAAGTCGCGCATCCGCGTGAGCCGTTCGTGGGCCGGGTCGCCGGAGGCGGTGACGCAGATGCCGGTCTCGGCGGCCTGCAACATGACGTGGACGACGGTGTTCTGGGTGGAGAACAGGGTGGGCCAGGCGTCGTTGCGCAGCCGGTAGTGCTCGCGGCGGCTGCCGGGTGCGGGCAGGCGTTCGATCAGGCCGACCGAGAGCAGGGACTTGACCGAGCCGGAGACCGAGCCGGCGCTGACGCCGAGCCGGTCGGCGATCTCGCCCATGGTGACCGTCTCGGCGTCGGTGAACAGGAACACCGCCAGCGTCCGGGCGGCCATGCGCTGCAAGCCGCCTTCGGTCAGGGTCAGGGCCAGCCGTTCGGCCGCCTGCCACTGCTCGTCTCTGTCGTTCACCTGCCACCTCCGGTAGGCGATCAGGATAGCGAACCTCAGAAGTGTTCAGAAACTTCTGAAGATTCGCTATATTGCTGGCATCGGCTCCGTTCCGGAGATGCGATGGTGTGCCGGGAAGCCTGGTCGGCGACGTGAGTTCGCTCACGTGCCGACGAGGAGATGACCCCGATGACCTTGCTCAGCCGCCTGCTCGGCGTACGTCCCACCATCCGGCACCCGGTACGTGTACGGCGCGATGTCGAGATCCCGGCCGCCGACGGCGTGCGCCTGCTGGCCACCCACTACTACCCGGCCGATCTGGACCGGCCGCCGCTGGTGCTGCTACGCAGCCCGTACGGCCGGGGCAACGCGCTCGACCAGTTGCCGAAGCTGCTGGCCGAGCGCGGCTACCAGGTGCTGTATCAGAGCCTGCGCGGCACGGCCGGCTCCGGCGGTCGCTTCGACGGTTTCACCATCGACCCCGCCGACGCCGACGGCACCCTGAGCTGGCTGCGCACCCAGCCGTGGTTCGCCGGCGCGCTGGCCACCTGGGGAGCCAGCTACCTCGGCCTCGTGCAGTGGGAGCTGGCCGCCCGGCACATCCCGGAGTGGAAGATCGCGCTGATCCAGGACGCGCCGTCGGCCTTCGCCGAGCACTTCATGTACCCGGGCGGCGCGTTCGCGCTGGGCAACGCGCTGGGCTGGGTCCAGCTCGTGGACACCATGTTCAGCGGCAACTTCTCCCTCACCCGGCAGATGCTGGCCACCTTCACCGCCGGCCGCAAGCTGCGCCGCGCCACCCGCACACTTCCGCTGGAGCAGGCCGATCGCGCGCTCACCGGGCACCGGGTGAGCTGGTTTCAGGAGTGGATCGGCAACGGCCGCGACCAGGCGTACTGGGAGCGCATGGACCACCGCGCCAACACCGGGCGGATGCCGCCCCGGGTGCACCTGCAGGGCGGCTGGTACGACTTCTTCCTGCCCAGCATGCTGGCCGACCACGCGCGCCTGCTGGCCGCCGGGCGCGAGGTCCGGCTGCTGATCGGACCATGGGGACACGGCCGCGGCCTGTACACCCGCGAGGGCATGCAAGACGCGCTGACCGCCCTGGACGCGGCTCTGAACGGTCATGCAGCACCCACCAGGGTGCGGGTGTTCGTCACCGGCGCCAACCTGTGGCAGGACCTGCCCAGTTGGCCGCCCGCACACCAGCCCACCTGCTGGTATCTGTATGCTGGCGGGCGGCTGAGCCGTGAGGGCCCCGCGCCTGAGGCGAGCCCCAGCCGCTACCGCTACGACCCCGGCGACCCGACTCCCACGGTGGGCGGGACGGCGGTGAGCGGGTCCGCGGGCCCGAAGGACAACCGCGCCATCGAAGCCAGAGCGGACGTGCTCACCTTCACCACCGCGCCGTTGACCGAGGACGTCGAGGTGATCGGCCTGGTACGGGTCCGCCTGCACGCCCGATCATCCATCCCGGACGTTGACTACTTCGCCCGCCTGTGTGAGGTGAGCCCGCGCGGCCGCTCGCTTAACCTGTGCGATGGCATCGTCCGGCTGAACCAGCCCGGCGACATCCGCGCCGAAGGTATTCGCGTGGTCGACATCGAGCTGTGGCCGCTGGCCCACCGCTTCGTCCGCGGCCACCGGATCCGGCTGCAGGTCTCCAGCGGCGCCCACCCCCGCTACGGCCGTAACCCGGGCACCGGCCAACCCTTGGCCACAGGGCGTGAGCTGCGCGCGTCAGAGCACGAGATCTTCCACGACCCGGAACACCCGTCAGCCCTCTGGCTGCCCCTCACCCCAGGACTGTCATGAAACTGCTCGTTCTCGGCGGCACCCACCACGTGGGCCGCGCCCTCGTCGAAACGGCGCTGAAGCGCGGGGACGAGGTGAGCACGCTCAACCGCGGCCTCAGCCGCCCACCGGCCCCCGGCGTCACCGCGCTCGTCGCCGACCGCACCGACACCCCGGCGTTCACCGCCGCGCTCGCCGGAAAGGAGTGGGACGCCGTCATCGACACCTGGGCCTGGGCGCCACGCGTCGTCCGCGACAGCGCCCGCCTGCTGGCCGGCCGCACCGGCCACTACGGCTACGTCTCCAGCCGCGGCGTGCACCGCTGGCCGTGGCCGGCGGGCGCGGACGAGCGCGCGCCGCTCGTCGACGGCGACCCCGACAGCGACGACAGTACTGACTACGCCGCTGCCAAGCGCGGCGGTGAGCTGGCCGTCATCGAGGCTTTCGGCGCGCGGGCGCTGCTGGCCAGGGCCGGGATGATCCTGGGACCGTATGAGGACGTCGGCCGCATCCCGTGGTGGCTGCGCCGCCTGGAGAAAGGCGGCCGGGTGCTGGCTCCTGGCCCGGCGGACACTCCGCTGCAGTACATCGATGTCCGCGACATGGCGGCCTGGATGCTGCAGTGCGCCGAACGCCGGCTCGGCGGCGCCTACACGGTGACCGGCCGCCCCGGCGCGGCCACGATCGGGCAGTTGCTGCAGACGGCGCTGGAGGTGACCGGCTTCGACGCCGAGCTGGTGTGGGCGAGCGAGGACCTGCTGCGCCGGGAGGGCGTGTGGCTGGGCATGGAGTTCGGGCTGCGCTTCCCGCACGACCCGGCACCGACCGGCATGCACGACGCCGACGTACATGCCGCCTTCGCCGCCGGGCTGACCACCCGGCCGCTGCGCGACACGATCGCCGACACCTGGGCCTGGCTGCAGGCCGAAGGCGACCCCGCCCCGCGCCCGGATGCCCCCTCACCCGGCACCTGGCTCGACCCCGCCGCCGAGCGGCGCGTCCTCGACCAGCTCTGACCCCCTACCGGCTTCAGCAAGGAACCTTTATGCGCGCCATCATCATCGGAGCCGGCATCGCCGGCCTGGCCGCCGCCCTGCGGCTGTCCCAGATCGGCTGGGACAGCCTCATCATCGAACGCGCCCCCACCCGCCGCAGCGGCGGCTACGCCGTCACCTTCGGCGGCATCGGCCACGACGCCGCCGAACGCCTCGGCATCCTGCCCGGCCTCCAGCAGCGGGCCTTCATCACCGAAGAACTCGTCTACCACAAGCCCAACGGCGAGCGGCGCTTCACCCTCACCGGCGCGATCATCGCCGCGACCATGGGCCCCCGCTCGATGAACATCCTGCGCGGCGACATCGAAACCGTCCTGTACGAGCAGGTGCGCGACAGCGCCGAGATCCGCTTCGCCACCACCATCACCGCCGTCGACCAGGACACCCACGCCGTGCACGTCACCCTCAGCGACGGCACCGTGGAGCACGCCGACCTGCTGATCGGCGCCGACGGCCTGCACTCGGCCACCCGCGCCCTGGCATTCGGGCCTGAGGAAGACTACCTGCTCGACCTGGAGCACATGGTCGCCGTCTACATGCTCGACAAGCGCCCCGCCTCCATCACGCCCGGCACCACCGCCACCCTGTCCTCACGCGGCCGCACCATCGCGGTCATCAGCGCCGGCGACGGCCGCAACGTCGCCTTCTTCGGCTACCGCACCGAAGCCGGCACAGGCACCCGCGCCGACGACCCCGCCACGGTGCTGCCACAGGTCTACGGTGACCTTGGCTGGGTCATCCCCGAGGTCCTGGCCGGCATGGCGAGGACCGACTCGGTCTACTTCGACACCATCAGCCAGGTCGTCGCCCCCGCCTGGAGCCGCGGCCGCGTGGTCCTGCTCGGCGACGCCGCCTGGTGCGTCACCCTGTTCGCCGGCTACGGCTCAGCGCTCGCCGTCGGCGGCGCCGACCGGCTCGGCACCGAACTGGAACGCCACCCCGGCGACATCGCCGCCGCCCTGGCCGCCTGGGAGACGGCGCTACGACCCGAGGTGGAAGCGAAGCAGAAACTCGGCCGCCGGGTCAAAGGCGTCTACGCCCCCGCCAACCCGCTGCTGCTGTGGCTGACCCAGCTCCCGCTGCGCCTGGCCGCCCTGCCGCCGGTGCGCCGGTACATGACCCGCCGCTTCATCAAAGGCTGAGTGAACCCGTCGGCTGCAGGTGCGGCGGCTGCCATCGCCAGGTGATGTTGCCACCGGCGGCGATGCCCTTGGTGATCTTCTGTCGGAATCGCGCTCGTTACGAGAAGCCGGGCACGGACTCAGGGGTGGTCGTCGGCCTGCTGGCCGTTCCTGCGCCGCGTTGGCTCCTCCGCCGGGAAGAGGATCATGCTCAGAAGGTGAGGGCTACGGTCGGGCGCAGGATTGTTGCCCACCCTGGAGGCCAGGACGTCGCGCAGCTCGCTGATCATCTCGACGAGCTCGCCCGGGGTGAGCCAGACGGTGCCCTGCCGGTAGCCCACGGAGTCGGCGGTCGGGTCGGCTCCGTCCCGGTCGAGGTAGGCATTGAACTCGGCGTGCAGGGCGGCCATGGCTGCGGCGAACCCGTGACGATGCTCGTCCAGGGACATCGACGCGGCCATGTCGGCGTCGATCCCTGCATGCTCGCGGCGCAGCCGGTAGTGGCGCTCGACGGCGCCGTGCACGCGCTGCTCGTCGACGACTTCCAGCACTCCCGCCTCGACCAGCAGACCGACGTGCCGGTACACCGTGGTCTTGGGGACGTCGGGAAGGCCGACGCACAGGTCGGACGTGGTGCGGGTACGACCGCCGGACATGGCGTGCACGATGCGCAGCCGGACCGGGTGCAGGAGCAGATCAAGGGTATCCACGGCCCTACAATCCCATATCTGGTACCGTTCCTAAAATTGGGAATGCAAGCGCCGGTGGCATAGCGAGGAGTGGCGGCCGAGAGGCGCAGTTTCTTCTCCGTCAGGTCGGCGCCGATAGTGAAGGAGTCAGCGATGCAACGTCAGACGGCCGGGGCGACGCCGCCAGTAGGACGGCTCTATCAGGTCGGGGATCGGAGGCTGTTTCTCCACCGATCGGGCAGCGGGGGCCCGGCGGTGGTGTTCCTGCCCGGGGCCGGCTCATCAGGGATGGACGGCTTCATCGTGCAACAGCGGGCCGCCGAGCTGACCACGAGCGTGCTCTACGACCGAGCCGGAACGGGGTGGAGTGACCGAGCCGAGCTGCCGCGCACCTGCGCCCAGGTCACCGACGAGCTGCGCGAGCTGCTGCGGGTCGTGGGCGTGCCCGCTCCCTACCTGCTGGTCGGTCATTCCCTCGGCGGCCTCTACGCACGCCACTATGCGCAGCGCTTCCCCGACGAGGTGGCGGGGCTGGTCCTGGTAGAGCCCGAACATGAGGACTACGACTCCTACATGCCCAAGGAACTGAACGAGCTATATCAGGCATGGGACCCCGACGAGGCGATGCCTGACGAGCTGCCCGACGAAATCATCCAGTTCTACCGCACCCTGTTCGCGCGGGAGATGGCCGACTGGCCGGAAGAGATCCGCGAGCCGCTGATCGAACGTCACGTCAGCCCGGAATGGCTGAAGATCGGCGGCCAGGAGGCGGCCAACCGTTACCGACTCCATGACGAGGTACGCAACGCGGGACCGATGCCCGACATCCCGCTGATCGTGCTCACCGCCACAGCGATCGACCCCTTCAAAGAAGCGGTCACCCAGGGCATACCCACATCGCTCCTCCACGAGGAGGCCGAAGCCAAAACGCGGCTCTACACCGCGCTGGCCACATCGGTTGCGCACGGCGAGAACCGCGTCATCGACGACGCCGGACACCTCTCCGTCATATTCCGCCGTCCCGACGCCGTTCTCCAAGCGATCCAAGATCTACTCGGCAGCTGATCAGGCCAGCCGTTCCCCGGCCGCGTCGATTTCCCGGCCCCGAACTGCCCAGAAATACGGGGTTGATACTGGTGAGATCGCCTCCCGTCGAGCTGGCCGGTGGGGTGGGGCGGCGTGGGTTGAGGGTCGGGTGGGCTTGATGACACCGCTGGGGGTGATGGGCTTGACTGCCTCATGATTCGGTGGACGATCTCAGTCCGGCCGTGGACGTCAGCGGATCTACAGTTGGGGTGGTTGCTCCGCACCCGGTGTGGCTTGGGCGTCGTCTTCCTCCACTCGCACATAACCCGCGGAGTGAACGGCCAGGCCCAAGATCGTGCCAATCAGGATCGCGATCCCCGCGATCGTCAAGATGTGCCAGAAGCCGGCGACCACCCCGATGTACCCGAGCCCGAGCGCAGCTTGCTGCGCCACCAGCACGAGAACGGAACTCGTCATGCGCCGACGATAGGTTTCCTGACGGTTTAACACGATAAGAGCAGACAAGATCGGGATGGCCAAGGAGAAAGCGATCACGCAGATCTGGGCGGACAGATCAAGGGTGGCGGCTCCCGGGGTCAGGAACGGCTGCACCATGACGACTCCGATACCGATCAAGCCGCCGTACATCAGGTTGTTCTGCCGGAGGGTTTCGTCCTGATGCGCTGCCGCCCGCTTCTTCCACCATTCCCCCTGTGCGGCGGCTTGTCGCCTCCACCACGCTTCGTTCGCGATGTTCTCGTCCATGGCGACCATTGTGCATATGGCGCGAGCCTGCCTTCGCCATTGCCCCGGCTTGGTGATGAACGAGCCAGGTTGCGGGTGCGACAGCAGCCAGGCGCAACCGGCTGGCGCACCCCTTTCCCCGAGCACGACATGGGCGAGCGCGTCGCCCGCCTGGTCAACGGCCAACTGCTCGACTACACGCAGGTCGGCGACGACTTCGCGCTGGCCAGGATCCGCTCGCCCGCAGACTACCTCGGCATTTCCTTCGGGCAGTGCGACCTGCGCCGCAAGCACGGCATCACCATCGTCGCCGTCGAACGCCCTGAGCAGGAGATGACCTACGCCACGACCGACACCGAGTTGGCCGATGGTGACGTCGTCATCATCTGCGGCCGAGCCGAACAAGTTGACCGATTCACCGAACGGGCATAAGCAACCTGGACACAGCCGCGGCGTTCGCGACGTGCCTCTGCGCCAGGCCGCACTGCCGCCGGCGCGCCGGTACATGACCCGCCGCTTCATCAAGGGCTCAATCGCCTGAACCGCGGTCGGCGGATGCCGCATAGGACGGCCTCGGCTCAGTGGTGGTCGGCAGGCGACGGCAGGTGCAGCGGCTGCCATCGCCAGGTGGCGTTGCCGTCGGCGGCGATGCCCTTGCGCCACAGCGGTGCGGGCATCAGCCGGATCATGGTCACCAGCGCCCGGTGCGCGGCCGCCGACGTGGTGCGCCGGCCGTCGGCGCGGGCGCCGCGCGCGGTGGCCTGGGTGCGCGGGCGGCGCTCGGCGTCGTAGCGGCGCAGCGCCGCCTCGACCGTGAGCGCACCGGCGGGCTCATCAGCGAGGGCGGCAGCGAGCACGACGGCGTCTTCGATCGACTGCCCCGCGCCCTGACCGCGATCGGGGCTCATCGCGTGCGCGGCGTCACCAACGGCCGGTTCGAGATCAGCGCCCACGGCCCGGACACGGTGGGGCTGTTCTGGGCGATCGCCCCGCAGAGTGCGTGACATGCTCAAGCGGCCCGTAGTCGGACGGCCGTGGTGAGCTACGCCCACGGCAGGTCATTCGTCACTGTGGGCCGGACGACGTCGGCCCCACCGATCCCGCCATGCCGTCGATCTGCTGATATGGCCTGCGGCTTCTCCAAGGCGGGCTGGACATGATGTTGTACGTCCGGTCCGCCGAGGCGCTTGTGGGTTCACCGTATTGTTCGGCGATCAGCTCTTCTGCGCGAGGGGTCCGAGATCGCGGACGACCTCGGACAGGGCCCGGATGAGCTCGTTTTCCGTCTCGCTGCGCCACACCAGCGCGTACGGCAGCGCTCCTATGTCGGTGACCGGCCGGTAGGCGATGTCCGGCCGTACCCAGTAGCGGGTCATGTGGGCGGGGAAGAGGGTGACGATCTCGGCCATGCTGGTGAGGGTGATGGCCTCTTCGGTGCTGCGTACGGAAGGGCCACGCTCGATCGGGCGGCCACGGCGACTCTGCGGCGGTGCGTAGGCGTCGAACCAGTAGCCGGGCCCGATGTCGGTCTGAGGGTGCTGGAAATCGGCGACCATCTCCAGCGAGACCGAAGTGCGCTGGGCGAGTTCATGGTCGACGGCGACGGCCAGCACCCGCGGCTCGGCGAACAGGACCGGTCCCACGGTGAGGTCGGGCTCCTCCACGGGCAACCAGACGATCAGGACGTCGACGTCCCCGCGGCGCAGCGCGGCGAAGGCGTCGCTGAACTGTATCTGCCGAATGCGTAGCCGCCACTGCGGGTGACGGAGGCGGAAGACGTCCCAGAAGGGGCGCAGGTCGTAGGCGTTTATGGAGACCATGCCGACGCGCAGCGTGCCGGTGATGCCCTGGACGGCCAGTTGGGCGCGCTGCACGCTGTCTTTCAGCCCGGCGTAGAGGGGCCGCAGGTCGTCGCGGAGCTGGCGGCCGACCGGCGTCAGCCGTACCGTGCGGTTGTTGCGTTCGAACAGCGGGGCGCCGATCTGCCGCTCCTGCTTCTGGATCGCCTGGGTGACGCGGGCAGGCGACAGGCACAGCCGGTTGGCGGTGCGGCCGAAGTGCAGTTCCTCGGCCAGGATCAGGAAGATCTCGATGTCGCGCAGTTCCATGCCTGGCCTGCTTCGTTTACACCCACTGAAGATGATCTTGCGGGATTCGTCGTTGTTCCGGGTGTTCACCGTACTTGATCCTCGAAGCGTACGGATCGCTCGTTCGATGGAGCAAGTTGATGGACGTCCTCATTTCCGGCGCCGGCGTCGCCGGTCCCGCTCTGGCGTACTGGCTGCGCCACCATGGTGTCACCCCCACCGTGGTCGAGCGCGCCCTCCAGGTGCGCGCGGGTGGATACGCGGTGGGCTTGCGCGGCGAGGCGTTGGACGTGCTGGACCGCATGGCCCTGCTGGAGCAGGTCAAGGCGCTGGACACGCACATGGGCGACGTGGCGTTGGTGGACCGTGACGGCAACCAGTACGCCACCCTCCCCGCGCCGATCTTCGCGGGCGACCTGCAGATCCTCCGGGGTGACCTGACTGGCCTGCTGTATGAGGCCACCCGCCCGGAGGTGCAGTACGTCTTCGGCGACTCGATCGCCGGCCTGGAACCGGACGCCGGCGGCGTGCGGGTCACCTTCGAACGCGGTCGGCCGCGCCGCTTCGACCTGGTGGTCGGCGCCGACGGGCTGCATTCGCGCACCCGCTCGCTGGTGTTCGGGCCGCAGGCGCGGTTCGTCCGGCACCTGGGCATCTACACGGCGATCTTCAGCCTGCCCAACTACCTCGCCCTGCGAAACACCGGCCGGCTCCACAACATGCCGGGCAAGGCGGCCGGCATCTTCAGCGCCCGCGCCGACACCGAAGCGCGGGCGGCGCTGCACTTTGCCTGCTGGCCGCTGGCCTACGACCGCTACGACGCCGAGCAGCACAAGCGCATCGTGGCAGGGCAGTTCGCCGGAGAAGGCTGGCAGCTCCCGCGACTGCTGGAGGAGATGAGCAGGGCGCCGGACCTCTTCTTCGACGCCAACGCCCAGGTCGAGATGGACCGCTGGTCTTCGGGCCGGGTGGTGCTGCTCGGGGATGCCGGCTACGCCGCGGCGCCGACCTCGGGCCGGGGCGCCTCCCAAGCGCTGATCGGCGCCTACATCCTGGCCGGTGAACTGGCCGCGGCCGGCGGCCACCATGTGGCGGCGTTCGCCGCCTACGAGCGGGAGATGCGCGGCTTTGTCGCCGAGCATCAGCAGGTGGGGCGCGAAGGGGCCGACTGGTTCTTCATGGGCATGCCCAACCAGCAGGTGCTCGACAAGCTCGCCGCCAACGTACCGGACGGGACTCGCGCGCAGATCGTCAGGCTCAAGGACTACGCGCCCAGCTTCGCGGCGAAGGGGCCGTGACCGATGGGAACCATGAAAGGCCCATCGCCACCAGCGATCACGCAGATCAGGGCGCATCTGCCACCGCGGGCAGCAGGGCGGTACCGGAGGCCGCTGCCCCCGCTGCTCCTCCGGCCCACCGCTGGCCCCTCACGGGCGTCCTCGACCCAGCTGACCACCCTCGTGTTCGCCGCCGACCATACGGCGGCGTGTCAGTGGCCGCGTCAGGACGGCAACGGCCCGGTATCAGAGCGGTCGGCGATGGTGGCTGCCATGCACGGTTCAGCGATGGCGGTCCCGGGGCTGCGACAAGCATACGAAGACAAGATCGTGCTCGACGGCATCGACCTGGATGTCCGGCGGGGAAGTCGAGCCGGAGCATAGGCGCCACGGGCTCACCAGGCCCAGCTTGCCGCGGCCATAGGCGTCAAGCCGGGACAGGTCTTGAAGATCGAACACTGTAGACAAGGAGATTGATGATGGGACAGAGCAACGGCGGCTTCACCGAGGCAGGGCTGCGCAGGCTGCGTGAGGTGCTGGCGCGGTATGTCGAGTCCGGGAAGATTCCCGGGCTGGTGGCCCTGGTCGGCAGGGGCGGACAGACGCACGCCGAGGCGATCGGGACGATGCGTCATGACGGTGGCGCGCCGATGCGCCGGGATGCGATCTTCCGGATGGCGTCCACGTCCAAGCCGGTCACGATGGCGGCGGCGATGGTGCTGCTGGATGAGTGCCGGCTGCGGCTGGATGACGTGGTCGATGAGTGGCTGCCGGAGCTGGCCGACCGGAAGGTGCTGGTGCGGCCCGACGGCCCGCTGGAGGACACCGTGCCGGCGCGGCGGCCGATCACCGTACGGGACCTGCTCACCTCCACGTTCGGGCTCGGCGTGGACCTGACGCTGATGGGCTCCCCGATCATGGACGCGGTCCTGGAGCGGGCCAACTACAGCGGAGGCGTCGGGCCGGCGCCCGAGCCGGATGAGTGGATGCGCCGCCTGGGCGAGCTGCCGCTGTCCTACCAGCCCGGCGAGCGCTGGCAGTACGAGCTCAGCCACGATGTCCTGGCCGTGCTGGTCGCCCGGGTCACCGGCCAGTCGTTCGAGACGTTTCTGCGCGATCGCGTCTTCGACCCGCTGGGGATGACCGACACCGCCTTCCACGTGCCCGCCGGCAAGATCGACCGGCTGCCGCCCAGCTACGCCCCCGACCCGCAGACCGGAGAGTTCCACGTGTGGGACGAGGCCGCGAGCGGACGCTACAGCCAGCCTCCGGCCTTCCAGCATGGCGGCGGTGGGCTGGTCTCCACCGCCGATGACTACCACGCCTACTTCCAGATGTTGCTCAACGGTGGGACGCACCAGGGGAGGCGGATCCTGTCCCGGCCCGCCGTCGAGCTGATGACCACCAACCGCCTCACCCCCGAGCAGAACGCCGCCCGCAACGACCTGGCCAAGAACAACGTCCACGTCTCCTTCGGCCAAGGGCAGCAGGGCGGCTGGGGTTTCGGGATGGCGGTGCGCACCTACCGCGGCGACTACGCCTCCATCGGCCAGTTCGGCTGGGACGGCGGAACCGGCACCACGGCCTATGCCGACCCGGACAAGCAACTCACCGGCATCCTGCTCACCCAGGTCGGACTGTCCACCCCGGATCCGGCGCGGCTCATCCATGACTTCTGGACCACGCTCTACCAGGCAATCGACGACTGACACCTGGCACGCACCCCGGTAGGCCCGCTTTCAAGCCACGGCACCCGACAGTCAGCCCCTGACGGCCGAACCGTCGACGTTGCCGCCCGGCCCGGGCTTGACCCTGTCTGAGCACTCGAGATTCCCGGCACCAGCAGGACCGCATTCCATCCGTTCACTGCATTTCGTAACAGCTTCAAGGAGCACACCACCATGTCCATCACGCTGACCGACCAGGACAAGCTCACCCTGCGCACCGCCGCCTACGGCGCCGTCACACTGATGTCCGCCGCCGATGCCGCCGGCTCACCCCACAAGGCCGCCACCGAAGGCTCCATCGCCCTGTCCTCCGCGACCGGCCTGGTCGGGCACGTGCTCGCCGCCAAGACCAGGGACATCAAGCTGGACGGCAAGTCGGTCGCCGCGATCGCCGACCACGTGCTGCCGGCTCTGACGGCAGCCATGAGCCTGCTCAAGCAGCAGGATCCGGCAGAGGCCGACAACTTCCGCAACACCGTCATCGTCGCCGTCGAAGCAGCCGCCCGCACCCACCAGGCCGGGCCCAGTCCCACCATGGCGGACATGACCCGCAAGATCACCGCAGCCCTCGACGCCGCTTGAGGAGACGTCGGCCTGCGCAGCTACGGCAAGCACGCCGGCGACTTCCGGGTGGGAGCCGATGGCCGCCCAGCCACCGGCCTACCACCTCGCCCCATCCCCATCGACTCCGCATTGCTCGGCGGGCTGTTCGCCCGAACCCGACACCAAAGACGAGGAACCATGACTACCCCATTACCACCAGCGATCACGGCGACCGGGCAGCGCATCGACGGCGTGCACCAGCGCCCGGTCATCCGCGGCAAGGTCTTGCGGCGCGTGGCGGTCACGGCGCTGACGGCCGCGCTCCTGGCCGGGGCGGCCGCACCCGCGGAAGCCACCGCGGACAGCAGCCCGGCGGTGAGCACGGCGCCCGCTGGGCAGGATCGTCCGGAGCTGCAGCAGGCCATGCAGGCGTTTGTCGATGCCGGTTTCTCCGGGGTACAGCTGCGCGTGCACGATGAGCAGGGCGAGTGGGCCGGCAGCGCCGGGGTGCGCCGGCTGGACCAGGCCGCCAAGCCGCCCACCAACGGGCGGTTCTGGGCGGGCAGCGTCACCAAGACCTTCACCGCGACCCTGGTGTTGCAGCTGGTGGCCGAGGGCAAGATCACCCTGGACGCCCCGGTCGCCGACTACCTGTCCACGTACGAGCTGGACCGGCGGATCACCGTGCGGATGCTGCTGCAGCACACCAGCGGCTTGTTCAACTACACCGGCGACCTTCGTCCCGACGGAACGTGGGTGCCGGGGATCCCCGCGACCGGCGATGAGTGGCTGAACAACCGGTTCCGCTCCTACCGGCCCGAAGAGCTGGTACGGCTGGCGCTGTCCAAGCCGGCGAACTTTGCTCCAGGCGCGGACCAGAGCTATGCCAACACCAACTACACGCTGGCCCTGCTGCTGATCGAGAAGGTCACCGGCCGCTCCTACGCCCAGGAGATGCGGCAGCGCATCCTGCGGCCGCTCGGCCTGAAGGGCACCGTGGTGCCGGGCGACCGGACGCAGCTGCCCGCGCCGTACGCCCACGGCTACTACCGGTATGAGGAGGATGGCCGGCAGAAGACGGTCGACATCTCCCGCCAGAACCTCACCCTCCTGGCCGGCGCCGGTGACATGATCTCAACCACCCAAGACCTGCAGACTTTCATCTCCGCGCTGAATGGTGGCAAGCTCCTGCCGGGCCCGCTGCTGGCCGAGATGCGCAAGCCGTACGGGAAGTACAAGTACGGCTTCGGCCTGTTCGTCGAGGACCTGGGCCCGGGCTGCGGCACCGTCTACCAGCACAAAGGCAGCCCCCCGCACGGGTACGGGGCGCTGATGTACAGCTCACCCGACGGCAAGAAAACCCTGACCGCCTCGGTGACCTGGGTGGACAAGGCCACCAGAGGCCCGGCAAAGGACTTCCAGAGGCTCGTGGACGAGCTCGTCCAGCAGGTGTTCTGCGGCAGACAGACCGGGACGGCTGACGAGGCCAAGCCGGCTCAGTAGACGAGGCCGAGCACTGAGAGTGGACTCACTCCTTGCGGTCGTGCATCAGGTAGAGCGCGCACCGGGCCGCACGGGGATGCGACGAACGACCGCGAAGGAAGTGACAAGTGATAGAAGCCGACGTGATCATTGTGGGCGCCGGCCCGACCGGCCTGATGCTGGCGAATGAACTGCGCCTGGCCGGAGTGCGGCCGCTGGTACTGGAGCGTCAGCCGCAGCGCCGCGACACTCCGAAGGCCGGTGGCCTCGGCGGGCAGATCCTGGAACTGCTGCACTACCGAGGCCTGCTGGACCGCTTCCAAGCAGCCTGCACCGACCCTGCCCCAGCTCCCCGCTTCCCGTTCGGCGGCGTGCATCTGGACTTCACCCAGCTGGCGGATCCGCCGCTGCACGCCCTGCCGCTGCCGCAGCAGCAACTCGAGCGGCTGCTCGACGAACGCGCCGGCGAACTCGATGCCGACATCCGCCGCGGCCACGCGGTGACCGGGGTGAGCCAGGACGCTGCCGCGGTGACCGTGGACGTGCGCGGCCCGGACGGGCCGTACCAGGTGAGCGCCCGCTACCTCGTGGGATGCGACGGCGCGCGCAGCCGGGTCCGCGACTGGGCCGGCATCGGCTTCCCCGGCATCACCTATCCGGAGGTCAACCGGCTGGCCCAAATCACCTTGCCCGACACGGTGACCGTGCTCGGCGACGGCGGCCTCGACGTCCCCGGCTTCGGTGCGATCCGCGCGGGTTTCACCCGTACCGATCACGGTTTGTTCGGCATCGGAGCGTCGCCTGACTCTCAGGTCGTCTCCCTCTACACCATCGAAGACGAGACCACCGAGTACGACGACGACACCCCGATGACCGTCACCGAACTCCAAGACAGCCTCCACCGCGTGCTCGGTGTGCACCTGCCCGTGGGAGAGGCGATCCGGCTGTCGCGGTTCACCTTCAAGGCCCGCCAGGCCGAGCGCTACCGCCACGGGCGGATCCTGCTGGCCGGGGATGCGGCACATCTGTTCCCGGCCACCGGGGTGGCAATCAACGCCGGCATGCTGGACGCGGTCAACCTGGCCTGGAAGCTCGCCGCCGACCTCCACGGCCACGCGCCGGCCGGCCTGCTCGACACCTACCACGACGAACGCCACCTCGCCGGCGCCCGCACCCTGCTGCACACCCGAGCTCAGGTCGCATTGCGGCGCGGGCACGACCCGGCCGCCGAAGCGCTCCGGCAGGTCTTCCAGGAACTGCTCGCCGACGAGCAGCCGCTGCGCCGCATGGGCGCGCTGGTCGCCGGCACCGACATCCGCTACCCGATGCCCGGCTCCAACCACCACCCGCTGGCCGGGACCTTCGCACCCGACCTCACCCTGCATACCGACCAGGGCATCACCAGCGTCGCGGAGCTCCTGCACCCCGCCCGGCCCATCCTCCTCGACCTCGCCAACCGCCCGGAACTACGCGAGACCGCCCGCGACTGGGAGCAGCGCGTGGACCTCCACACCGCCAAAACCGACCAGCGACCGGCCGACGCCCTGCTGATCAGGCCGGACGCCCACATCGCCTGGGCCGTACCCATCGACGAACCCGCCGACAGCGCCACGCCCGCGTTGCGCGAAGCACTCTCGGGCTGGTTCGGCACGCCCCAGATGTGAGCCAAGCATCGGCCGGATGCAACACAGGCGGCCTGACAGTGCCCGGCGATAGAGGGCGGGGCCACCTGCTCAGCAGCTGGATGGTCGCTACACGGCATCCGGCCGATGCGGCCGGCCCGCAAGGGCGGACCAGAGCGGCCCGGAGCCGAGCTGTTCAGACCACTGCGGCAGGTCATTGAGTCGGTCAACCAGACCTTCAAGGGCCAGTTCACCCTCGAACGGCACCACAGCCGCACCCATTCACACTGCCTGGAGGAGTAATGACCAGTAGGTTCACCGAGTTGGTCGTCGACTGCCACGATCCGGAGCGCCTCGCGGCCTTCTGGTGCGCGGTCCTGGACTTCAAGGTGATCGACCGGAGCGAGGGCAAGGTCGAGATCGGCTCC
>NZ_BAABDQ010000074.1:0-32245 GCF_039539705.1 Nonomuraea rosea
CGGCAGCTGTCACGCTGGGCCCACGGTCGGCTCATCTGCAAAATCGGGCCAGGCATCTACACCGCCGGGCCGACCCCCTCGGCGCTCTTGCCAGCAGCCCAGAAACCTTAACTACCTGGCCTTGGGGGAAGCCCCGACCAAGCTGCTGCTGCACACCGGCACCTGCATCGACGCCGTGACCGCCGAGGACATCTTCGAGCTGCGGTCTTGGGGCATCGCCCGCCAGGTGCACGTACCCGGCCTGCACGGAGCCTGGAAGGTCGCCGCCAAGATCGGGGCGACCTCCGGCGAGCAGACCCTGCGCGGAGCGCTGCGCGCAGGCCCCCGCCCGACCGAGGAACTCGTCGACCGCTACGGCCTCGAGCACCGGCACATCCGCGACCTGTTGGTCGGCTACCTCAACGAGCGGCGGCCCGCCCTGGACTACAGCTCCTTCCTGACCCTGGTGGGCGTGCTGGCCGGCGCGTTCTGGGGCGACATCGAACGCCACCATCCCGAGCAGGACAGCATCCACCTGCCTGACGACGTCGTGCAGGCGTGGAAGGAGCGACTGGCCAGTTGGACTGACTGGAGCACCGGCAAGAGCCGGCCACGTAGCGTCTCCGACCAGGTGGGCATCAAGGTCAAGGTTCGCGGCTTCTACCTGGACATCCAGAAGTGGGCACCAGAGGATCCGCGCTGGGTGGCCTGGGTGGTGCCCTGCCCCATCCGCAAGAGCGAGGTCGCGGGCCTGGCCAAGCTGAAGCGAGCCAGCAGCGCGCAGATGCATCAGCGGATCCGGGACCGGCTGCCCCGCCTGGGTGAACTCGTCGACGCCGCCGAGTCCGCACGCGCCGAACAGCAGCGCCTGCTCGCCGCCGCACTGGCCGCCTCCGCCGGAGCCTGCTTCGAGCACGACGGACGCGCCTACCAGCGGTTCGTCCCCGAGGTCCACACCATCGGCCCCTCGGTACGCAAGCCCGGCCTGCCGGACGTCATGGCCAGGGACGTGGAGAGCGGCGAGCGGCTCAACCTCAGCGTGAGCGAGGAGAACGCCTTCTGGGCCTGGGCCATCATCGAGATCCTCCGGCACACCGGCATCCGGCTGGAGGAACTGCTGGAGCTCACCCATCTCGCGCTGGTGTCCTACCAGCTAACGGGCACCGACGAGGTCGTTCCGTTGCTGCAGATCGTCCTGTCCAAGACCGGCGCCGAGCGGCTGCTACTTGTCCCGCCCGAGTTGGCCAGTGTGCTGGCTCAGGTCATCACCAAGGCACAAAGTGGCCAGTCTCAAGCTGGGTCAGACCCTGGCTTGTCGAGCGGTGCCTCTCCAGTCTCACAGTCCTCAAGCGTTCGGTGGTCTTGTGGGTCAAAGAGGCGATGGGCCGATAAGCGTGGCGGCCTTCATCAGCTCCCAGAAGACCGAGCACGGCATCGACCACATCATCTCCTGCCGGGCCTTGGGGGTGTCGCAGTCCTGGTACTACAAATGGAAGAACCGCATCGGCCAGGACGCGCCCACCGCCCGCCAGCGCCGGCGGGCCGACCTGGATGCGCAGATCACCTGCTCGTTCGAGAAAGCCGGCGGCACTTACGGTTCGCCGCGGATCACCCGTGACCTGCATGAGGCGGGCTGGCGGGTCTCGGAGAACACGGTCGCGGCGCGGATGGCCGAGCTCGGGCTCATCGCTCGCGTGCGGCGTAAGCCGCGGTCGCTGACCCGGCAGGGCAAGCGGCCGGCCGCCCCGGACCTGGTCCGGCGCAAGTTCACCGCGGTCGCGCCGGACGTGTTGTGGTGCGGCGATGTGACGCAGATCGACACCGACGAGGGCAAGTTGTATCTGGCCACGGTCGAGGACCTGTTCTCGCGCCGGCTGCTCGGCTACGCCATGTCCGAGCACCACGATGCCGCGCTGACCTGCGCCTCACTGCAGATGGCGGCGGCCACCCGCGGCGGCGACGTCAACGGTGTGATCTTCCACTCCGACCGCGGCTCGGAATACACCGCCGCCCGCCACCAGGACCTGTGCCGGCGCCTGGGCGTGGTCCAGTCCATGGGCCGGGTCGGGTGCTGGACAACGCAGCCGCCGAAGCCTTCAACAGCACCCTCAAGGTCGAGTACGTCCACCGCCACCGCTTCAGCACCCGGGCCGAGGCCCGCCTGAAGATCGCGACCTGGATCGCCGACTTCTACAGCACCACCCGGCGGCACAGCGCCAACGACGGCCTGCCGCCCATCACATTCGAGCATCACATGATCGACAAGAGGAAAGCCTCATCGGCCCTGCTAAGGACCGCTGTGGCATAGAACCGTCTCCACACTTTCAGGGGATTGACACGGCCGATGCTGGCACCGCTTCGCCACCGCCCCCCGCTGGCGCCCGCCTCGAACGCATCGGCTGGCACGGCATCTGGGCCGACAACTGCACCGCCCTGCTCGGCTACCTCGAGAACGCCGACCGCTCGACCGACAACCCCGTGACGGGTCTGTAACACCCCGGATCGGGTGTCTTGTAGGGCCTCAGTCACCGTGGCGGATTCGTTCTGATCTTGGCGGGCCACGGATCCGCCGGGTGCATGAGTCGTAATCCGATAAGGTCGTTGGCCTCTCGTGTGGCGGGAGGGCACATCTATGCCGGTCGTCGTGTCTTCCCTCCGCGCACGGCCCATCCGTCGCCGGCACACTACCGGCCGCCGGACAACGACCTCTCGAGATGCTTCTCGACGGTGCCCCACACTGGGACGCCGGTGGTGGCGAGGGACAGGACCGCAGCCGTGAGCAGGGCATACCGCACGCCCGCCGCCGCAGCCTGATCGTGCTGGTAGAAGGGGAGCAGCGGCAGGAGCATGCCGGCCGCGCCGAGGAGGACTGCGTTCCAGGTACGTCCCGCGATCCGCTTCCACAGCGGTGCCCGTTCCACCGGGGCGGCCTCTTCAACCATGGCCAGCAAACCATGCCCATCGGAGCGGGCCCACGCCAGGATGAAACCGGTGAGGCCGACGGCGATCGCCGTGTAGTCGCCGGAGTGGATGCCGCGCGCGATGGACGCTTTGGCATTCCTGACGAAGGAGGCCACTTGGGCGCCGTCATGCCGGGCGACACGCCGGGTGGCCTGATCGAAGAGCGGCACCTGGTCGAGCGCGTACCGTTCCACGTCCGCCGCCGCCATCTCGAGGACGCGCAGGACGAAGCGGGCCTCTCTAGGGGAAGCGCGGCGTGCCGCTCGCCCCATGCGGTCGACGGCCGCCGCGCAACCCAGCAACCGCAACAGGCAGGGATCAAAGCGCCGATCGCCGCGAGCGTCGATCGGCGTCCGGACTCCGTGCCACCAGCTCGTAACAGCGGTGATCGCCAGGGCCCATGCCCAGTCGAGCGTCTGGGCATGCCCCGCCGGTTCGAGACTGCTCGCGAAGGCGTAGGCAAGCACCAGGTGGGCGATGACCGTCCCCAGCGCCGCCACCACACAGAACGCGGCGAATTCCTGGAAATAGAACAGCGCCGTCCCGGCGGGCTGCACACCAGAATGGAAGGCGCTGACGGAGACGATGCCATAAAGGAGTGCAGCGACGGCCAACGCGACCGGGTAGAGCAGCAGAAATCGGCGCCGCCTTTCCGGGGAGATCCAGGCGAGGCGAGACATGATCCGACCCGCCTGATTCCAGTAGACAGGTGTGATCACTACAATGATCAACAGGTAGGCCAGAGACGACGTCGCTGCCGCTGGGTGCCCGGCAAAGACCTGCGTCAACCACAGCACGCTGCCGAGCACGGCCGCGAGCACCACTCCCGTGCACGCCGCAAAACCGGTGGTTCTCACCGCGAACCGACTGACCCAGTCGGCTCCTACCCGGTACGCGACGGGCCCCAGCTGCTGGGCGAGGAACTCGCGCTCGGCGCGCTCAACGCAGGTCAGTTGGCTGACCGTGGCCTCTGTCCACTGGACCTGAGCGGACGCTGAGGCGGTGCGCAGGGTGGCGGTGACGCCGTCCATGTCCGCCGCCCTTCAACGATCACCCGAGGCCGTTCCCAAAGTGCGCACCTATCCCGGTCAGCCAGGCGAAAAGCATGAAGATGAGAATGGCGACGAGAATGGTCATCAGGAATTTCATCGCGCCCCCGCAGATATCGTGCATAACTCTGTAGGAAGCTCTCGTTCGGGTCAAGGAAAGTATCATCAATCACCCCTGGAGGCGATAGGAGAATGAGCTCTCCAACATCAAGAGGCTCAGGCGGACCGGCGCGTTGGCGCACGGTTCGACGCATCGCCCGGCGCCGATGTTGTGCCTGCTGTTGATCACACAGCGCGACTGTCACCTGCGATCGACACAACCTTGCCTACGTGCCCCGGGGCCTTGTCTCACGTCGGAAGATGGTGCTTCGACCGAAGCACCTGGCAGCCCACCTTCCGATTCTCCCCAGACCAGCTGGCCGCGTTTGCCCGGACGAGATTCCGCCGATATCGACATCGCCACCGTCCACCAGGCATTCGTCCGGGAGAAGTTTTCAGCGCCAAGAAGATCGCCACAGCTGCGGAATCACTTAGCGAGCAGGTCCGCTACATCGTCGACCAGCACCCCGTCGACAGACGAATCTTGGCCATCAGCCTCCGCGGAGGAAACCGCCACGTCGGTGAGACGGATCTCATGCCAGACGCTTGAGACAGTCCGAGAATCCGCAGGTCGCGCAAGATCAAGATGATACGAAGATTGAGACTCTACATCGGGGATCACTCCTCGAACGACCAATGAGAATTGCCCTCCATCGCGTGCAGGGCTTCTGGGCCTTTCCCAGAGGAAGGCCCGATCGCCTTCGAGATAGCCCTGGCACTGCCACCAGCCGATCACCATGCGCGCGATGGACAGTTCCCGGTTGAGGGTGTCGGCGTCTATCCTCTCCGCCCGCGGCGCCGCCAGCTCGGCCAGCATTTCCGTCAGCGCCAGGTCGTCGATCGCGGCGACGGGAAGGGGGGCAGCTTCGCGCCCCGGCGGGCAGGAGCGGTCGGCGCCAGTTCGCCGGCGAGCATTCATCCCCACGTAGTGAGCAACATCCGGTAGATCCGTCCGGAGGACTTCACGAGCGACAGGGTGGGGTCCTGCTGATCGTCGGTGGAGGTACCGAGCCAGGCCACCAAGAGAGGAATCCCGGTGGCCTGGACGGCTGCGACGCCATCGGCGTCATCTCACGGAAGGTTCACGGGCTTCTGCCGCTCGGCCAGACAACGCAGGACCTCCCAGATGACGGCGAGCTGGCACTCCTCGATCTCGTCACCCTCAGCCCCGCCAACGGTGACGATCTCGATACGCACACCCAACCGACGATTCCGCGTTCGGTCAGAGCCTGAAGAATACGCCGCTGTAGGCGATTCAGGAGACTCTGAGCAGGCCCTTTGTAGCCTTTCAGTCACCCTCTGATCTCCTTCGGCCTTGTCTCGACGCGGTGTCGGCGACGATGCGTGCGCGCGCGAGGTCGCAGAAGGGCTCGCTGATCTCGATTCCGATGAACGGTCTGCCCAACTGCTGCGCGGCAAGAGCGGTAGTTGCCGCTCCGGCGAACGGATCACAGACGGTGCCGCCCGGACGACAGCCGGCGGCAATGGCCCGCAGCGGAATGTCGATGGGGAATGCCGCGAAGTGCGCCGCCCGGAGCGGGCGAGTGGAGATCGACCACACATCTCCCGGGTTCTTGCCACGGGCGTGTGCGGCGGTGTGCCGTTGTCCCGTGGGCCGCATGGAAGTGCCGTAGTGCTTGCCGCGGAAGGCGTCTTGGTCGTCGCGGTACTTGCCGTCCGGGGCGCTGGCGGTTTCGTCAGCCTCTCGGGGTGCCGGAGGGGGATCCCCGGCGTTCGGTACCCGGACGGCGTCCAGGTCGAACCAGTACCGGCGCTGCTTCACCAGCATGAAGATCATCTCGTAGCGGGTTGAGACGCGGTCCAGGACGGACTGTGGCATCGCGTTCGGCTTGTGCCAGACGATGGCATTCCGCAGGATCCAGTCATCCTCCTGAAGAGCGAAGGCGACTCGCCACGGCATGCCGAGCAGGTTCTTGGGCGGCACCGCCAATCGTGAACGGGGACGGATGGCAGGTTGGTGCGGGTTGTAGTCGGCGCCTCTCGCCCAGCCGTCCGAGTTCGCGGCATAGCTGTCGCCCAGGTTGAGCCAGAGCGTCCCGTCGTCGGCCAGTACTCTCCATGCCTCGCGGAAGGTCGCTCGGAGCGTCTCCACGTAGGCAGCCGGCGTGGGCTCTTGGCCGTACTGTCCCTCCACGCCGTAGTCGCGAAGGCCGTAGTACGGCGGGCTGGTGACGAGGCAGTCCACCGAGCCGGCGGGGAGTTCGGCGAGCACCTCACGTGCGTCGCCGAGGTAGAGAGTCGAGTGGTTGTTGGTCCAGTAGGGCTGCCTCATCGCGCCGCCCTCCCGTCGGCGTTGCCGCCGCGGAATGCCTGTGGAGAGGCGCTTTTCCTCTGTGGTGCCTCGGGGCCGTCGGAACCCGGGGATGGCTTGGTTCCTTTTCGGCCTTCTGGATCGAGCTGATCGGTGGTGTTGGAAATCGGTGATGCGGCGTTGGTTCGCGTCGTCATCGCCAGTTGGGGCGGGCCTCAGATCCGCAACGCCCTCGCCGGCTCGTGAGCCGCCGTGAAGCGCATCTCCAAGTGACCAAAGACCTTTGGCGAGCCCCTGGCGCAGCTCTATCAGGTCGTCGCTGACAAAAGTTGATCTCTGGCGGATCGAGGTGCTCAGCTCTCGCCGGAGCTCACCGATCGCGGCCGCCTAAGGCGAGCCAGATGTGGGGCCTACACCGGATGGCGAGACCGAAATTCCTCTCGCAGTGGAGCAACCCCGATGAGCACAGATCTTCGCGAGACGCCTCCCCCGGACCGCTCACCGCTCGATGTCGCCGAGCGCGTCTTCCAGCTCGTCGCATGCGACCCCGCCGGCCTGGCACTCGACGGCAGCAAGCTTTCGCACGAACTGCCCCGGCGGGAGATCCTCCTGACCGAGCTACGCGACCTGCTGGCCTCGCGCACACTGTGCAACGCCACTCGCGACGCCGTCTGGCGCGAGCTCGCCACCCGGGCCCGCCACGACGGTCCGATGTGGCTGGTCGGGGCAGTAGGTACGGCGGTGCCCGCCCTGCGCCGCATCTGCGGGCGGCTTCACCTCTACTCCGTCGCCGGCGGTTCCGAGGACATCGACATCGAGGTCCTGACGGCCTTCATCACCGCCGTGAAGAGCATCGACCTCGATCCACCTGAGCTCCTGTCCCGCATGTGCGCCGCCGCCGGCAGGGCCGGCGAGCGAGCCCGGCGAGAGGCCGAGACCGGTGCCGAGCTGATCCTCGCCGATGCCGTTCTTGCAGGCGACGTCACGCCGACACGGTCGCTGGCCATCGCCTCCACCATTCGCCGAGCGGCGGAGAACACCCCCAAGACTTCCGCGCGGAGCCGGATCACCTCAGATCCGCAGCCCATCATTACCAAGCCGAAGGGAGGCTGGGGCAGCCCCACCGACTCCGCGCGGAACCCCTTTCCAGCACGGCACCGCCTCTTCCGCGGCCTGCTGATCTCAGCAGCCGTTGCCATCGTCCTTGCCGCAGCGGCAGCCGACGCGCCGGCCGAATCAGCCGTGATCCTGCGCCCCGCCCCGCTGCCGAAGGATCTCAACGCGGTCTTCGACAATCTGCGGAACTGGCTCATCGGCCTACTTGCCGCCCTGGCAACGCTCATGCTGACCATCGGCGGTCTTCGCTACCTGGTGGCAGGCGGCGACCCCGGCGAAGTCCAGAAGGCCAAGGCGGCACTCAAGGCTGCCGCGTTCGGCTACGGACTCGCCGTCCTGGCGCCGCTGTTCGTCAGCGTGCTCAAGCGCATCGTCGGCGGCGGGTGACCGCCATGACCTCTCATCGAGCAACCACGGCAATATCTCATGTCCTGTTCGTTTCGGTCGTTGCCGCAGCGGTACTCAGCATTGCCGCCGCCAGCGCGGCGGCAACCCCGACGCCGTCCCCCACTCCGGAACCGCTGCCGTCTCTCCCGCAGGTCAACTTCGGCTTCGGAGACTGGATCACCAAGCAGATCAACGCCTGGTTCGCCAGCCTCGCCGCGTCCGCAGTCAAGCCGCTGCTCGACGCACTCGCGGTGACCCTGCTCGCCACGCCCGACGTCGCCAGCTCCGAGCGGGTCTTCGACCTGTGGAAGGTCACCGTCGCCATCGCGGACTCCGCCTTCGTCCTGCTCGCCACGATCGGCGCGATGACCGCCATGGGCCATCAGACCCTCCAGTCCCGGTACGCGGTCAAGGAGGTGCTGCCGCGCCTGGCGATGGCCATCCTGGCGACCAACATCAGCTTCCTGATCTGCGGAAAGATCATCGAGGTCAGTAACGCCCTGTCCAAGGCGCTCCTCGGGCAGGACTTCGACACCGAGCGGGCTGCGGCCCAGCTTCGACTGCTCATCCTGCCGCCGAGCAACACGCAGATCTTCTACGTCCTGCTCGAACTCGTCGCGATCATCCTGCTGATCCTGCTGCTGATCAGCTTCGTGATGCGATCCGCTCTGGTGCTGCTCCTGGTGGTGGCCGCACCTCTGGCCATGGCCTCCTATGCGCTGCCGCATACCGAGGGTGTGGCCCGGTTCTGGTGGCGGGCCTTCACTGGTCTCCTGGTCATCCAGATCGCCCAGTCGCTCACGCTGGTGCTGGCGGTCCGGATCTTCTTCAACCAGGACGGCAGGTTCCTGCTCGGCCTTGCCCCCACGGGGCAACTGATCAACCTCGTCCTGGCGCTGTGCCTGCTGATCATCCTGGTCCGGATCCCGTCCTGGATCTCGCGGCAGATCTTCGTCCAAAGCCGCAGCTCGACGATCATGCGGATCGTCAAGTACGCCGTGCTGTCCAAGGTCACCGCCCCCGTCCTGAAGGCCATGCACCTGAGAGGCGGCAGCGGAGGCCGCGGAGGCGGCAAGGGCCGCGTCGGCAGGGCGGCGACTCGGGCGCTGGCAGGAAAGGTCATTGCCGGCACGGCCGGTGGTCCCGCGGGCGCTGCCGCGGCAACGGCGTTCACTGCCGCTGCTGCCGCGCGCGGCGGTCCAGGAGCGATGAAACACGCCCCCACCTGGGCCCGGCGTCCTGTACGAGCCGCGGACTGGCAGCCCGCACCGATCAAACATGCCCCTGCCGGGCCGGCCATCCAGGGCAGGTACAAGCCCACTCCGGCCCCGAAGCCACCGGTACAGCCCACCACGCCGGTGTACGGCTACCCCCGCCCGGCCTACTACGCCAACGGCCCGGCAGGTCTCGGCCAGATGATGGCGCTCCGAAGCCGGGCGGCGTCCGACCCCAGCCAAGCCGTGCAACCGCCCAAGGGACAACGTCCCATCCAGCCGATCGTGCCGCCGAACAGGCCGACCCCCGGCCAGGTGGACTGGCCGGAGAACCGCGGCCGTACCACCGGCAAACCTCGCCCGCGCAAGCAGCCGCGAGGTGACGGCAAATGAGCTGGGAAGAATCGATCGCGCGGATCCCGGCCGACGTCGAACAGCCGGACAAGATCATCGGCTCGTTCACCGCCCGGCAGATGGCCATCCTGCTGGGGACCGGCGCCACCCTGTACGGCGCATACATGGCAGCCGGAGATCACGTCCCCCTCGTGGTCTGCGCCGCGGTGGCACTCCCCGTGGCGATCGCCGCGACCCTCCTGGCCATCGGACAGCGCGACGGCCTATCCCTCGACCGCTACGTGCTGGCGGCCATCCGGCACCAGCGCTCCCCCAAACACCTGGTCACCTCCACCGAGGACACCCCCATGCCACCCACCTGGATAGCGGCCGGCTCTCAACGCCTGCCCGCCCCGCTCAAGCTCCCCGCCCGCGGCATCGTCGGCGACGGCCTGATCGACCTCGGCCCGGACGGCGTCGCCGCCGTGGCCGAAGTCTCCACCGTCAGCTTCGCCCTGCGCACCCCCGATGAGCAGGACGCCCTGGTCGCGGTCTTCGGCCGCTGGCTCAACTCCCTGTCCGGCCCCGCTCAGGTCCTTGTCCGAGCCGAACGCGTCGACCTCACCGAGACGATCGCGTCACTGCAGGACAACGCCCGCCGGCTCCCTCATCCCGCGCTCGCCTCCGCCGCACTCGAACACGCCGATTTCCTCCACGAGCTCTCGACCCGCCATGACCTGCTACGCCGCCAGGTACTGCTGATCATCCGAGAGCCCGCCGCCGGCGCCAACGGCCGCGACGTGGCCGCCGCGCGTGCGCTACGCCGCCTGGACGAGGCGTCCAGGGTGCTCGGCTCCTGCGGGCTCACCGCCCGGCTCTTGGACGCCCGCGCCGTCGCGACGCTGCTGGCCTCCTGCTTCGACCCCTCCGCCCCGCCGTTGCCCGACGAAGACATCGCCCTGCCCGGCGAGGTCATCACGACAGGAGGCGCCTGGTGAAGATCCGCCGTAGCCCTTCCAGTTCCACCGGGTTCGGCCCGCAGGCCGTGGAAATCGAAGCCAGGCATGTGACGGTCGGCGAAGGACTGTGCGCGACGCTCGCCATCACCGGCTACCCCCGCGAGGTCGCACCCGGCTGGCTGGAACCACTGCTCACCTATCCCGGCCGGCTCGACGTCTCCCTGCACATCGAGCCCGTCCCGTCCCTGGTCGCCGCCGATCGCCTGCGCAAGCAGCTGGCCCGGCTCGAGTCCGGCCTGCGCTCCGACCACGAACACGGCCGGCTGCTCGACCCAGGCGCCGAAGCCGCCGCCGAAGACGCCCAGGAGCTGGCCTCTCGCATCGCACGCGGCCAGGCCAAGCTCTTCCGGGCCTCGATCTACCTCACCGTGCACGCCACCTCCGCCAACGAACTGGACGACGCCTGCGCCCAAGTACGCGCGCTGGCCGCCTCCCTGCTCCTGGACGCCCGCCAGGTCACCTTCCGCCAGCTGCAGGGCTGGGTCTCCTCGCTGCCGTTCGCCTACGACAACCTCGCGATGCGCCGTACCTTCGACACCCCCGCCCTGGCGGCGGCCTTCCCCTTCACCAGCCCCGACCTCACCACCGAGCTCGGCGCAACAGCCGTGCTGTACGGCGCCAACACCGCCAGCGCCTCCCTGGTCGCCTGGGACCGCTTCGCCCAGGACAACCACAACTCGGTCACCCTGGCACGATCCGGCAGCGGCAAGAGCTACCTCACCAAACTCGAAGCCCTCCGCTCGCTGTACGCGGGCATCGAAGTGGCCGTCATCGACCCCGAGGACGAGTACGCCCGCCTGGCACACGCGGTAGGGGGCGCCTACGTCCACCTCGGCGCTCCGAAGGTCCGCCTCAACCCCCTCGACCTGCCGCCCAAGAACCAGCGAGGCGAAGACCCGCTCACCCGGCGGGCGCTCTTCCTGCACACGCTGATCGCGGTCATGCTCGGCGAACCGCTCGGCAACACTGGCAAAGCGGCACTCGACCGCGCCATCCTTGCCACCTACCGGCAAGCGGGCATCACCACCGCCTCACACACGTGGAGCCGCCGGCCGCCGCTCCTGAGTGATCTGGCAGCGAACCTCGCCGAGGACTCCGACCCCAAAGCCAAAGAGCTGGCCGCCGGCCTCGCCCCGTATGTCTCCGGCAGCCACCGCCAGCTCTTCGACGGGCCCACGACGACCCATCCGGACTCTCACCTGATCGTCTTCTCGCTCCGTGATCTGCCGGAGGAGCTCAAAGCGGTCGGAACCCTCCTGACCTTGGACGCGATCTGGCGCCGCGTCTCCGACCCGTATAATCGCCGCCCCCGCCTGGTCGTGGTCGACGAGGCCTGGCTGCTGATGAAGATCCCCGAAGGCGCGCAGTTCCTGCTTCGCATGGCCAAATCCGCTCGCAAGCACTGGGCCGGCCTGTCCGTCGTCACCCAGGACGCGGCCGATCTGCTCAGCTCCGAACTCGGCCAGGCCATCGTCGCCAACTCCACCACCCAGATCCTGCTGCGCCAGGCACCGCAGGCCATCGACGCGGTCGCCGAGGCCTTCCGCCTCTCGGACGGCGAACGGCAGCTGCTCCTGTCCGCCGAGAAGGGGACCGGCCTGCTCACCGCCGGAACGAGCGGCCAGCGCTGCCCGCTCCAGGTGATCTCCAGCCGGCGCGAACACGAACTCGTCACCTCCTCGCCCCAGGAGCTGGCCGAGCTCGACTACGAGGAGGCCGACCTATGATCTACGACCTCCTCAAGGACCCCGACGCCGTCCTCGATCAGGTACTCGGCTGGCTGACCGCGTACGGCCGGCAGATCGTCGCAGTCCTGTTCGCCGCCGAGGTGCTCGGCGTCCTGCTACGCGCCTGCGCCGCACGAATCCGGCATCACCGGCTCGTACGAGGCGCCCGCTGCGTGGAGATCCTCGCTCCCCCGATGGCGAACATGCCGGGCGCCGAAGCGCTGTGGGGCAACCTCATCGGGCTGCTCAGGCCCGCGTGGAAACGAGTTCTCTTCGGACAGCCGCATCTCGCCTTCGAATTCACCTTCGGCGCGGGCGGCGTGAAGATCAGCCTGTGGGTGCCGGGGTCAGTCCCGCAGCACCTGGTCGAGCATGCGATCGAAGCCGCCTGGCCCTCTTCCCGCACCGCCATCGGCCATGCCAACCCGCCCGTACCCACCGGCGGGTACGCGACCGGCGGGCAGCTCGTCCTGGCCCGGCCCGAGCGGCTGCCGATCCGGCACCACCACGGCAGCGACCCGCTCCGCTCGCTCCTCGGAGCGGCAGTCGGGATGCCGGGATGGCAGCACGCCTGCGTGCAGATCCTCGCCCGCCCGGCAACCGGCCGCCGCCTCGTCAGCTCCTGCGGCGGTGCGGCGGCCCGGCTCCTGCGAGCTCTCCTCGACCTCGTGGCGCCTGGCCCACGGCATCTGCGCCAACCCGCCGGAGACCGCGTCGCCCGGCTCGAGGAGACAGCGGAAGCCCAGGCCATCAGGGACAAGGCGCACCACTCCCGCTACGAGGTCACCATCCGCTACGCCGTACAGGCGGACGTGCCCACCCCAGCCGACCTCACCACCGCGAAGGCCGCCCACAAGATCCGGCAGAACGCCAACCGCGGACGGGCCCACGCCCTCGCCTCGGCGTTCGCACTCTTCAGCGGCCACAACCGGCTGGAACGGCGACGCCTGTTCCTGCCCGCAACCCGGCTGGCGCCACGACGGATGAACCGCGGCTACCTGCTGTCGCTGCCGGAGCTGTCCGCGATCGCGCATCTCCCCCTGGACGCCGCAGTGCCCGGCCTTCAGCGAGCGGGGGCCAACACCGTCCCTCCCTCTCCGAAGATCGCCCACGGCGGACCACACGCCAAAGTCCTCGGCTTCTCCGACGCCGGGCACGATCGCCCGGTGGCGCTGCGCGTCGCCGACTCCTTCCACCACGTGCACGTGATGGGCCCGAACGGCACCGGCAAGTCCACGTTCCTCGCCCAAATGATCCTCTCCGATGTGGTGGCCGGCCGCGGCGTGATCGTCATCGAGCCCAAAGGCGACCTCATCCGCGACCTCCTCGGGCTGATCCCGGAAGAGAGAGCCGACAAGGTCGTCCTGATCGACCCTGATGACCGGCACCCCCGGCCCTCCCTCAACGTCCTGGGCGGTCCCGACCTCGCCATGGGCGTGGACAACCTGGTCGGCATCTTCCACCAGATCTACGCCGACAACTGGGGACCTCGCACCGACGACATCCTGCGCGGCTGCGCCCTCACCCTGGCCCGCAACGGCGGCACCCTCGCCGACATCCCCGCCCTGCTCTCCGATGCCACTTTCCGCCGGCGGCACACCACCTCCATCGGCGACCCCATGCTGCGCGGCTTCTGGAGCTGGTACTCCGCCCTGTCCGAGACCGCCCAGGCCAACGTCACCGCCCCCATCATGAACAAGCTGCGAGCCTTCCTCCTCCGCCCCTTCGTCCGCGACGTGCTCGGATCCACCAGCTCGACGTTCGATCTGGGAGACGTACTCGACGGCGGGATCCTCCTCGTCCGGCTGCCCAAAGGTGTCCTGGGCGACGACTCGGCCCGGCTGCTCGGCTCGATGCTCCTCGCCCAGGTCTGGCAGGCGGCCTCGCGCAGAGCCAAGATCGGCCAGACCCGCAGCGCCGCCGCGCTCTACGTGGACGAATGCCACAACTTCCTCACCCTGCCGCACGCCCTGTCCGACATGCTCGCCGAGGCCCGCGCCTTCCGAGTCTCCCTCGTCCTCGCCCATCAGCATCTGGGCCAGCTCCCCCGCCCGCTGCGCCAGGCCATCTCCGCCGACGCCCGAAACAAGATCTACTTCTCGCTCTCCCCCGAGGACGCCCGCGAAGTAGAGCAACACTTCACCCCCTTCCTGACCGCACACGACCTGGCCAACTTCGACGCCCACCAGGCCGCCGCCCGCCTGGTCGTGCGCTCGGCCGAGGCACCCCCGTTCACCCTGCGCACCAGGCCGCTGCCCGAACCCTCCAGCGACGTCGCCAAGCGCATCCGCGCGGCCGCCGCCCAGGCATACGGCCGTACTGCCACCACCACCCCCAAGCCGGATGCCCGGCGCACCCTCTGAAAAGGAGAACCATCATGTCCACCGTCCGCTACACCCCCCGCATGCTCGGCGAACTGGCAGTCCGCCTCACCGAGCGCGACCGTAACCTGATCCGCCTGCTGCGCGACTTCCGCGTCCTGACCTCACCGCAGGTCAGCGAGATGTTCTTCGACACCGACGACGCCGCCCGCAGGCGACTGCTGGCGCTTACCCGCATGGGCATCCTCGAACGGTTCCGCCCCAACCTCCCACCGGCCATGGGCACAGCGCCGTACCACTACGTCATCGGCGAGACAGCAGCCGCGGTGCTCGCCTCCGAGGAAGGAGTCGACCTGAGCGACTTCGGCTACCGGCGCGACCGGGTCCTCAGCATCGTCTACAGCCAGCAGCTCGCCCACACCGTGGGCACCAACGGGATCGCCACCAGCCTGTACGGCTTCGCCCGCCGCTATCCGGACACCCAACTGACCACCTGGTGGCCCGAGCGCCGCTGCGCTACCGAATGGGGCTCGATGGCCCGTCCCGACGCGTACGGCCGCTGGTCCGAAGGCGAGCACAGCATCGAGTTCTTCCTCGAGTACGACACCGGCACCGAACCGCTCGACCGGGTGGTCCACAAGCTCGACGGCTACGTCAAGCTGACCGAGTCCAGCCGGATCGTCACTCCCCTTCTGTTCTGGGTCCAAGGTGAGCGCCGCGAGGCCAACCTCCGCAAGAAGCTCAAGCACCATCCCGGCAACATGTTCGTCCCGATCGCCACCGGCCACGCGGACACCGTCATCGGCCTGGCGAACGACGGCCCCGCCGGTGCGCGATGGCTGCCCACCGACCTGGAAGCACCGCGGTGCAGGCTGGCGGAACTGGCCAAGCGCTGGCCCGGCCTCGGCCCTCAGGTGGCCCCCGAGCCGGCCGAGGAGGACGCCGAATGATCCTCGAAGCCGGCCTCGCCAAAGCCATCGCCGCAGGAGGAGGGCTCGTCTCCAGCGTCGCCGTCATCGCCGGGATGGCCGGCGGAGGCAACTACGCCAAAGCCCAAGCCGACCCCGGACAACTCTCCTCAGCCGTCTGCGCCTACACCACCAAGCCCTCAGCCCCCAAGCTCGAAACAACGCTCAAGCAGCTCCGCCTGACCCGGAAGCAAGCCGCCAACGCACGCGTCATCATCGACACGGCCGACCAACTGGCGCTCCCCCGCCGAGCCGCCGTCATCGGCATCGCCACCGCGTTGCAGGAATCGTCCCTCGACAACAGCACGGTGGGCGATCGCGGCCACGCCTTCGGGCTGTTCCAACAACACCCGCAGTACGGCTGGGGCACACGCGCTCAGGTCACGAACCCCTACTACGCCGCCGAAGCGTTCCTCACCCGTCTGAGCAAGCTCGACAACTGGACCACCAAGCCCCTCACCACCGTGGCCCAAGCCATTCAGCGATCAGCCTCCCCCAACGCGTACGCCAAACACGAGGCCCGCGCCGACCGCCTCGTGACCGCCCTGACCCAGCGCCCCAAGCCCCGCGGCACCGTGAAACTATCGCCCGCCGACGCCAAAGCCGTACGCGACAGCATCGAGCTGGCGACCTCGCTCGGAATAACACGAGCCGTCATCGTGGCGGACGTCAAGGAAGCCCTCGACGCCGGCACGCTCCCCAGCGCGCTGAAGAACGCCAAGCCGAGAGGGGACCGATCGCAACTGGCCGAGCTGATCGTCGAAACCAGCGCGAGCCGCCTCTGTAAGGAGCTCTCCCAGAAGATCGACCAGGTCCTCGACCCCGCCACCCTCGCCGCGATCAAAGCCTCCGGCCGCGGCGCGGTCGCCCTCTCCGCCGCGCTCAAGATGATCGGCATCCCCTACTCATGGGGCGGCGGCGGCCCGACCGGACCCAGCTACGGGATCGGCCACGGGGCTCGAACCAAAGGCTTCGACTGCTCAGGCCTGGCCGAATACGCCTGGGCCGCGGCCGGCGTGCGAATCGGCGGCCACACCTCGGCGCAATGGCGGACAGGCGCCCGCGTGGAACGCTCTCAACTCGGACCAGGAGATCTGGTGTTCTTCGCCACCAACCCGAACAACCCGGCCACCATCCATCATGTGGTCCTGAACATCGACGGCAAGCGGTACGTCCACGCTCCGACCACCGGCAGCACGGTACAGATCGGGCAGTGGACGGCGGGACGAGAGGCTGAGTTCGCTGGAGCGGTACGCCCTGGATGACCTCGGCGTACGCTGGATAGGACCGCTCTCACCTTTTGACCAATCGGTATGAGTAGGTCGGCGGGAGGGCCCACGCCAAGTGCGTCGGGCCCTCCCGTTTCTTTGCCTCTGGTGGTGCCCTTCAGCTCGTTATCGTGCCAAAAACGCTTGGAGAAGTGTGTAACCCGGCATGTGCTCAGCAGGGCGCACACCTACCGCGAACATCTCCGGCTCGTCGAAGACCGGCTCTCCGTTCGGGCGGCGTGTATACGGCACCCGCCCATAGTCCACACCGTCACTCTGATCGAAGCTCATCCACGTGATCGACTCTTGCTCACCTTCGCGCAGGGCGTGATTCGACACCGCGCGGCTGTAGACCTTGTCCGGCGTGATCATCCACACCTGCGGAACGGCCAGAACCCATCTGGTGGCCTGGACCTCTTGGGCCTTGGCAGCGGCGCGCGTCTCGAACGAGGCAGCCGACTCCGGATCCCGCAGGTAGTCATAATCGCTCAGCACGAGCAGACGCTCGCCTCCGAGCGCGACGATTGCAGGGCATTCGCGAGTGACGATGCTTCCTTCGAGTCGATCGACCACGTCGAAGAGCAGCGCGGCCGTATCGTCGTTCATCGCGTCCTCCGAATGCCGACAGTCCCCCGATCCTGCCATGGCGCGGGGGATGCGTGGTGCCGGTCAAGGCACCACGCATCCCGTACGACTCAGGCGGTTCTGGCCAGGATGCGCCGGTCGAGGGCTGTCTCCAGGGTTCGGATGGTGGACAGGTCCAGGTCGTCGATCTCGCCCTTGACCATGCGGTGCATGTTGCGTTCGGCGCGTACGGCTCCCCGGACGGTCTGGTCATGGTGGGTGAAGGTGTTGACGGCCTGAAGGACGCCGAAGGCAGTGCCCTGCCAAGGGCTGACCCGCTCGTCATCGTTCCAGAGCCGGGTCAGGGCGTGGCGCTTGGTAAGGGCGTTGGTGCGCTTCGGCCCCCGCTCGGCGGGGATCGGCGCGTGCCGGTTGAGGAAGGCGGTCCATTGTGCGTTGGACACGTCGATCTGGCATAGCTGTCTGACTTCGGCGGCGAAGTCGTCGGCGGCGCGATGGATGACGCCGAGGGCGTCGCGGACGTCCACTACACGGGCGAGGCTGTTGCGGGAGTGCTTGATCTTCACGCGTTTGGCGTTGTTCGAGGCCAGCGCGGCGGACAGGGTGTTGTCGCAGACGATCAGCTGCGCGCCGGTCTGGTACGTCGAGGAGAGGGAGCCGTCCAGGGAGGTGGCGGCGGACAGGAACGGCCGGAAGGCGATGCCCTCGGGGGTCGTGCAGGTGTCGGGTAGCTCAACCTGGACCCAGGCGACCGCTCCGTTCCTGAGCAGGCCAGCAGAGCCGATGGCCAGGTCATCGTCCAGGATTGTCTCGACGTGTTCGACGAGCCAGCGCTTGTATTCGTGGATTTGGAACCCTCGCTTGAAGATGCCGAGGATGTGGCCGGTGTCGGGACGGATGATCGTCTTGCCGCTGGGGTCGGTGAGGCGGGTGACTCCGTCGCTGGTCAGGTAGCTGGTCTCCAGAGTGCCTTCGACGGGTTCCCAGTGGAACAGCCGCCGCTTGACGTCGGCTACGGGGATGGGACCTGAGTAGTGGTTCGGCTCGTCTCCCTGCTGGCTGGCGCGGTAGTGCCAGGCCGTGCCGCGCTTGGCGGTGAAGCCGATCAGGGTGTTCTGGTTGAGCCAGGTCAGGCTTTCACGGGACATGATGATCTCCAATGGTGAAAGGACGCGCGGAAGTGCCCGGCGGCCGGTGTTGGCGGCCGCCGGGACATGGTTTGGCTGCAGCTAGGCGGGCGTGCCTTTCCAGAGGCGCAAGGCTTCGCGGACGTCATCGCCGGTAGGGCGATCGGTGGCGCGTAGGTCCGCCAGAGTCCAGGTCACGCGCAGAATGCGCGCCAGCGCCCTGGGGGTGAGTGCGCCAGAGCACAGCTGGTCTTCCAGCGGTTTGAGCGCCTCGGGGTTGAGACGGTAGCTGGTGCGTAGTTCTGTGGCCGGAATCTGGGCGTTGGTCTTCCAGGGGCTGCCACCGAGCCGGTGAGTGGCGCGGGACCTGGCCTCAGCCACGCGGTCGGCAACGGTGCGGCTCGACTCTCCGGGTTGCGCGTCCCAGGTGATCGGCTCGATCGGCGCGCTGATATCGATGCGGGTGCCCAGCGAGCTGAGACGGTTGAGGTATCGCCGACGCTCCACAGGGCGGCAACGGCAGGTGCCGGTGGCGCATGGACAGGGAGGCGTGGCGAGGAGGAGTTGGAAGGAGGCAGGCAAGCAGATGATGCCGTCCCAGTCGGCGATGATGATCTCGCCTGTTTCCAGAGGACGGCAGAGCCCGTCCAGAACGCTGCGGGGATATTCCGGTGCCTGGTCCAGGAAAAGCACTCCCGCGTGGGCGAGGGAGACGGCTCCTGGCCGCACAAGGCCGCTGACGCGGCAGCCGAAGATGGCAGCGACGGTGTTGGTGTAGTGGGGCGTGCACAACGGCGGCCGACGACTGCGCCGCTGCGTCACGGTCAGTGCATAGATCTTTTCGACCTGCGCGGCTGTGGCCTCGTCGAGCGCAGGAAGGATTCCTGGCAGACGTTCGGCCAGCATCGTGGCGGGGCCATCTCCGACCAGTAGCAGGTGATGCCCACCGGCCGCGCTGACCTCCACCGCGAGGCGGGCGTCGTGGTTGCCCCGGAGGTCGGCCAGATCCGGTGGAGACGCTTCCTCGTCTCGTGGAGTCGTCCCGGTGATCGGCGCATCACGGTTGAGATGCGCGACGAGGTCGGCCAGCGATGCGGCCGGGATCGTCACGCACCGGGTGCTCTGATCCGCGTCAACGGCCGGAATGGCGACGCCGCGGACGCCGGAGGCGACCACGGAGGCGATCGCACACGAGAGCCCACGGACATGCCGAACGGTGCCGTCCAAGCCGAGCTCGCCGAGGAACGCGGTATCCGCCACCCTCTCGGGGCTGATCTTGCCATCGGCGGCGAGGATGGCCACCGCGATGGCCAAGTCCAGGCCAGAGGTGTACTTGGGGACGTCAGCGGGGAGCACGGTCACCGTGATCCGCTCCTGCGGCCAATCCCAGCCGCTGTTGACGATCGCGGTCCGGATCCGGTCCCGCGTTTCGGCGATTGTCGAGTCCGGCAGGCCGACCAGGTGAAAGCCCGGCAGTCCGGGAGAAAGGTCGGCCTCGATGCGGATCACGTATCCGGTCAGGCCGATCACGATGGCTGAGGAGGTTGCGGTGAAGGTCATGATTCGTCACCGCTCCTCAGCCTGGATCGGCAGCCGCGGCAGAGCCGCGCGCGGGCACCGCTCAATCTGGGCCTCGATCTGCTCGGCCAGCTCTCCGATCCGCATCTCGTGGAGCATCGAGCCGGGCAGGCCGTTGACGAGGGCGTAGTCCAGCATGACGGCGAAGCTGTAAGTGGGGTTGTCGGCGAGAGCCCGGTCCAGCGCGGTGCGGGTCAGGGTTCCCGCGCCGCTGATGTAGGCGGCGAAGGCCAGCAGCAAGGCGGGGGCGGCGACGTAGCCGGGTTCAGCCCGGCGGGTCACCTCGCTCCACAGCTTGATGTGTGCCTCTTCCGGATAGGTGCCCAGCAGGGTCATCGCGGCGTCGCGCACCAGGATCGAGGTGAGCAGCACGCCCAGCCAGGCCAGTTGCTCCGGCGTGATCGGCTCGTCATCGGCACTGCGTGCGAACGCGTCGTGCACCTGGTGCAGGCCTTCGTCGTACCAATACCGAGGCGAAGCGGTGGCCAGCAGGGTTTCCGCACGCTCGCGGGCGGGGCCGGTGGCTTCCCGGACGGCCTGGCGGTCCGGACCGTCCACCGCGGCCACGCAGGCGGCGACCGCCGCGCGATCCGGGAGCGGACACAGACCCGCCACGACGGCGGCCATGGCCGCCGTCGTGGTCGAGATGTCGTACGGGAAACCGTCGTCCGGGCTCGTCTCCAGTTGGGACCAGTACCGGTTGTGCTCGCAGCGCAGGAGTTGCAGGACCACCATTCCGGTGTCAGTGATCGCGTCGCTCAGGCTGTCCAGCGGTTGCGTGACCTGGTCGGACGGCCCATAGCCGATCACGGTGACGGCGTCGGCCTTGTTCCGGGCCAGGACACCCACCGTGGAGGCGATGACGTCGTCGTGTTCACGTGCGGTGCCGGGTAGGTCGTGGCGCATCCCCGTGATGAGGGCTCCATCACGGAATGCGAGGATCATCAGGCTCATGGCGGGGTGGAAGCCCAACAGGTAGGGCACGATCGCGAGGTAGTCGGCGGGGTGCGACAGACGGACGGTTTCGGTCATGGCGAGATCCCTCCAGAGGTGGGGTGATAGCGGGCATGAACAGCACGCCCCACCGTCCGGTCACGAAGGACTGCGAGGCGCGCTGAGGTGACGAACTAGAGCCGGGGTAAGTCGTGCGGCAGGCTCGGGCACGGCCGCGCCTGGTGGCCCTCTACAGCCAGTCGCGGCACAGCCGCTGATGGCGGGTCGTAGTCAGGGAGTAGTGGCTTTCGGGGATGATCACTTTGCCGTCATCGCGGACCCAGGCGATGGGGGTGGAGTACGACAGCACCACGTACACGATGCGTGGCTCATCAGCTCGGTAGCGTTCCACCCATTCGGCGGGCAGTCGTCCAGTCTCGAAAGGCGGACGACACACGGCCCCCAGCGCGCCACGTGTGGTGAACGGCGCGCGTTGAGCCAGCCGAATGCCGGGAAATCGTGAACGGCTGGAGACAGGTGGCATGAGCCTCTACCCCACCCCGCAGCCGGGCGACGAATGTTGCCTGCCGCAGTAGCCGCACGCATCCTCCTGCGCATACAGCGAGAGTTCCTCGGCGAAGCGGTCTCGCCAGGTGATCTGCGTGCGGGTGTAGGCGTCGAAGTATCCGGCGTCGGTGTCCCCTGGCCGCAACGTCAGGAAGCGCAGCGCCGTCGTGGCTGAGCTGATCAGCGCGCTGGTGGACACCACAGTGCCGACGGGTGAGGTGATGTCGGTCGCGGAGAAGACCGTCCGGTTGCAGCGGGTCAGCCGATACAGCCAGCGCAACCGCCCTTCGGCTGTACGGCTGTGCGGCCACAGTTCGAGGAGGTGTCCCTCGTCGATCGGCCATCCAGCCAGCAACCGGGGGGTGATTCTCCATCGTGGGGGAAGGACTATGCCGTCAAGAACGGCCATAGGGGTGTTCTCCTCGCGGTCGGCGTTCGTCCTCGGCGGGCGGCGGCTCCAGGCCCAGCGTGATCGAGTTGGCCACGCGGATGCCGTAGTGCAGCGCGTCCCGCAGGCACGCATGGAACAGCACTCCGGGGAAACGCTGGCGAACCTCATCGAGGCTGGTCACCGTGCCGCTCCAGTCCCCCGCTCGATCGGGTGCGGGCGAGAGGAACAGGTGCCGAAAGGAACAAGTGGGTCCGTGCGCTACGGGCGCGAGCCGCGGACACAGCACCACAATGAGCATCTCCCCGGCAGGGTCAGTGCCCATGTAAAAACCTCCTTGGGGTGGTACGGGCGCAACCTGCCGTATTTCCGGCGGCCGATCTCGACCTCACTTAAATACGGTGGCGAGCTATGCCCAAACGTCCGGCAGGATTCATGTTCATTTGAAGTGAAGAACGCGTGAGACCAGCAGCTTCCTTTCTGTGTCCGACATCTTTGTCTCTCACTTAAATACGGTCTCCGACTCGGTCCAACCGTCCGCTCTTTTGAAGTTCTTCGGCAAAGAAAAAGGGCCCCAGAGTCGAACTCTGGAGCCCTATGCGCGGTTTATTCAGTCATCCGAAGCAGGCTCGCCCGCGGCGTACACCATCGTGTCGCGCGCGCCGTCGAGGCGACCCGAGAGCTCCCGGAACTCCGCGCGGGCGGCATCGCGAACACGGATGACGGCTCGGCGGGAGCCGTACGCCCCGCCTTCCCGCTCCTGAGCGACCGTGGCCAGGATTCCAGCCCGCCCGAGGTCGTCCGCCTGCTCAGCCTTGGAGATGATCTCCCGCAGGACAGGGAACTCCTCCCCACTCCCGAACGCCTGACGGAAGATCTCGGTGCTGTGCTGAGCGGCGGAGAACGCCACGGCCGCACGGGTCACGTTCTCCGCGTGCGGAAGTCCGCGAATGAGCTGCGCCCCTGGCGTCGCGTCCGTCTCGGACGGCGGCACGTCCACGCGGTAGCCGTTGCGGGCAGCGGCGTCCCGGACCGCCCACCGCTGAAGCGTCGTCCGCGTGATGGTCATCTCCGCGCCGTCCCGGCGCACGTAGGTCCACGCCTGAGTTTCGCGGGTTGCGCCGCTCTCGGGAGCCTGCTGAAACTTCCCGAGCACGTCACGAAGCCGTTGGGCGAAGAGGAGAACGGCGTCCTGGGTGACGTCGTCGGATACATCATCGGTGCCGTAGGGGGCGTGACCGCCCTTGACGATCGTGGCGCTTCCGTCCATGCGCTTACGGGATCGCGTGGCGTCGACCGTGCGGCAGTATCCGCGGGCGAGCTTGCGAACTTCCGCCCAGTCCTCCGGGGTGATACGCGCCATGTCCACCGGCATGAGACTCCCGCCGGGAATGCTGGACGGGACACCCTTTGCCATCGCGCTCTTCGCCATGACCGCTCTCCGATCTGCTCGCGTTCCGGCTATCGGAACACCTCACCTTTTGACCAATTCAATTAAATCTCAAAATGTAGATCAAATCAATAAGCCCGGCCAATAAAGGAAAAGGGAAATCCATCGAGCGAGAGGCAATCACCCAAAAACTCAAACTAAATTAATCCATAAGACAATGGTGATGATAATAATAAAGAAGGAAATATTCTTGACGGACAACCAGAAGGAGATGTCAGCGAACCAGCCGACGCTTCTATGGGGACTGCCGCTCCATGAGTCGGGGCTCGCTCCGAGCGCCCGCCACACCTTTGACCTCGGACGATTCGGCCGCAGACCCTTCGATTTAATCCGAAGGGGTGCTCGCATGGCTATCGGGTAGCCTGATGGGGGGCCTGCCGGCACCATGCCGCACATTCCATCCCCACGTTCACTTCCTATGCCAGCGGACGGTTCACGCTGGACCCTTTACTCCTCAGAAAGAGAAAGGGTCACCAATGCACCGCATCCTGGTCCTGGCGTCGGCATCTGTCCTTTTGGCCGTCGCTCCGGCCCCCTCCCCAGCGCATGCCCATACACAGCCACAGCACTTCGCGAAAACCTCTACCAACTGTGCAACGAAGATAGAGATTACCGGCGATAAAGTAGCGATCCGCAACGAGGCCACATCAAAGGCACCTATTGTCGCTTTCGTCAGGGCAGGCGACGTTCTAGAGAGCTGCTGGAAGGTCATCGGACGCGGGAAGCGCTACAGAAAATGCGGTGCGACGCACTACGACTGGTACTTGGTTAATGCCGGCACGCCCAAGAGCGGCTATGTGCCTGTGACTTGCGCCCGCAAGCTGTAGCATCACCGCAAATCACGACAACGCGCCTCGCTATCAAAGCGAGGCGCGTCCCTGCTCAAGACCTTTCGCGTCTCCCTATGCTCCAGAGAGTGGAATGGTTGCTCTGGTCGTCCAGCGATAGACGCGTTCGTCGCGGTCGAGGACGATGAGTTGGATGTTGCCGACGGCAAGGGTGACAGGTTCGGCCTGCACAGCCTCGAGAGCTTTGGCATACGGTTCGATGTGGCCGTCTGAGTGGCTGTAGGCGATGCTCACATGCGGTGTCCAATCTTCGGAGTCAGGGACTCGTTCTGGGCCCCAGACGTCACCGATCGCCTGCCTTACGGCATGCCGTACCCTCCGGATTTGCTCAGCGGGCTGGACATGGAACTGCAGCGCTTCCGGGTCCGTGACCGGGCGAGCGAAGGTGAGCCGGACCGGACCGACAGACGCCAGCCTGGCCATGGCGGCTTCGGCGATGGCGGTGATGTCCGCGTCGCTGACTTCATCGGTGAAGCCGATGCCCTGCATGGTCAGATGCAGCCACTTGTACGGGATCAGATCCAGGCCGTCGAGGGCGGACAGTGGCGCCTGATAGGCAGCGACCAGGCGGTGCAGGGCGGGCTGATCCTGGAAGGTGGCGTGGAAGGTGTACATGCGGCGACCGACTCGCCATCCGGGCCGCCACCACCAGTGGTCACGCATCCGGGCCTCTGTCACGTGTCTCGCCTTTCCGTCGACTGTCCTGCTACGCGGTAGTTGTCGATCTGCTCTCGAAGGCTTCGCGCGTATGGATCTCTTCGATACCGACTTTGAGCCAGAAGATCGCCGATCTCAAGGACGCGGGTGACAACGGGAACCAGGCGCCGTTCAGCCGGTTCGTCGAGCACGGGAATCAGCGCGGCCTGAGCGGCTTCGAACTCGCGGGCGATGAGGTGGGCGTGAGCCAGGCCGATATGAATCTGCGCCCACGTGCCGTACGCCTGTTCTTCTCCTTGCCGGTAGGCGTCGAGCGCCTGCTCGGCGGCGGCGACAGCTTGGCCGGCGTCGGCGGCGCGAAGGTGGACCGTCATCGTGTAGTTGGATTGGCGGGCCATGCCGCAGGAGAAGAGGCCGCCGAGTTCGTCGGGCTGGGTAATGGCAGCGCGGGCGCGTTCGGCATCACGGAGCGCCCGCAGCGCGTGGGGGATGTCGCCGAGCTCTTGCCAGGCGTCGGCCTCCTGCAGGGCGAGGAAGACCTTCATGGTGTCGTTGGGCGAGCACTCGAAGCCTTGGCGGGCGAGCGCGGCGGCTTGGCGCTGATGGCGATCCCAGAAGGCTGTTTTGGACTGGACGCTGAACGCCAGCGCCCTGGTAGCCGGGATGTCGGCTTGGTCGGCCAGGACCACAGCGGTTCGGGCGTGCGCCTCCGCGTCGCGGACGCGGCCGACGTCGCCGGTGACCCAGGCGATGAAGGCGCACAGGTTGGCGGCTGTGGCGTACAGCTGGCGACGTTGATCCAGTCTCTGATGGCCGTCTTGAAGGAGGGCGAACAGGTCTCTGGCCAGCTCGACGGCCGCGCACAAGAGCGGGGCGGGCGGCTGGTCGAGGTAGTCGCGAGCCAGGCGTGTCACGGCGCTGGCGTAGTACGCGAGGGTGGCTGGGCCGGCGTCTGATGCTTCAGCCCAGGCACCGAAGCGGGTTACCTCGCCGGCGGACATCGTGGCCGAAGCTGCGAGGGCCGGTAGCGGTCCTTGGGCGAAGAGCCGGTCGCGGGAAGTACCGAAGGCTCGGGAGTACAGAAGCTGATAGCGCGGGCCCGGCAGATGCTGCCCTGCCTCCCATTTTCTGATCATCCGGATGAGTGTGGCGCTGTCCGGCAGATCCGCGGCGAGGCGATGTAGCTCGCGCATCATGTCGGGGATGTCCCAGAGCCTGGCTTCTCGCTCGGTGCGCAGCCGTACGGCCCACAGCGGGATGTCGGGGGGTGACATCGCGTGGTCTCTTTTCTCGGACAGGACGGCGGACATGTCGTGTCCGCGGGTGCCTCCCATTGTCCTCCTGACAACGCTCCGATGTAGGTCATCTACTGAGAGTCATCAGCATTCCCCGGCCTGCCTGCTCGGCTGGTACGGCCTCGCCTCGAAAGGGGTCACAGATGACCAGGTCCTCGGCAGTGTCCGCCGCCGAAGTGATAGCGATTCGTCCTGGAGAGCCGCTCGTCGGCGCGGTCCGCGTCGATGGGTCGAAGAATGCCGCGCTTCCGCTGCTCGCGGCGGCAGCGGCGATGGGACGGCTCACGCACTTGGGCAACGTCCCGCAGTGCCAGGACGTACGGACCATGCTCGGCCTGCTGCAGCAGTGCGGCTACAGCATCGCTCGGTCGGTCACCAATCCCGAGGAGGTCGTGATCCAGCCGGTCTCCGGCGCCAGAACGCCGCCAGAGCTGCCTGACGCGGCGAGGATCCGCGCCTCGTACTACCTGGTGCCGGCGCTGCTGGCCGCTTGCGGGCAGGCGCGCCTGCCTTGGCCCGGCGGCTGTCCCGTGGGCGAACGAGGCATGGACCTGCATTTCCGCGTCTACGAGGCATTCGGGGACCGGGTGCTGCTGGACAGCGACGGATATCAGGTGCGCAGAGCGGTCACCAGGACGCGGGCGAAGGAGATCACGCTCCCGTTCCGCTCGCGAGGCGCCACTGTGGCGGCTGTCCTGCGGGCGGTGATCGACCATTGCTGGTTGACCTTGTTGCAGCCGAACCTCTCCCCAGAGGTGATCGAGATCCTCGCGTTCTTGCGTGAGGCCGGTTGGGAGGCTCGCGGGGATGGGGACACGATCATCCTGGCGCCACCCTTTGACAGTGAGGACGGCTCGCTCACCTGGGAGGTCCCGGGAGACAAGGTCGAGGCCGTCACTTTGGCGTGTGCGGTGGCGGTCAGCCGGGGATGCGCGTCGATCAAGGGCGTACGGGCAATGGATGTGCTGCCCGTGGTGGAGGCGTTCGCCTGGCTCGGGATTCCGGCGCATGCCGGAGCCGAGACCGTGACGGTGCAGGCCATCGATACTCAGCTGACCGGACAGCCGCTGCGGGCGATCGCGTCGCTGTCTCCAGGCGGCCTGGACGCCGATTTCGAGCCGTCGCTGATGGCTTTGGCGCTCGGGATGCCTGGGGTGCATCTGTTCGCCGACGCCATCAATCCGGGCCGGCACGGCAACCTGATCCCGCAGCTCGCCCGGCTCGGAGCCGTCATCGAACAACTGTCCGCAACGCAATGCCGCTTCTCCGGTCCACAACGCCTCGTCGGCGCCCGGGTGACGGCCAACGACATTCGCAGTGGTTCCACCCTCATCGTCGCAGGGCTGACCGCCGAAGGTGTCACCACCGTGACGGGCATGACGCAGCTGCGCCGTGGCTACGCGAACCTGCCGAACAAGCTGCGCCAACTCGGCGCGGACATCACCGAGGACGCCGCATGAGCAGCGGGCACCGCGTGCTCGAACGCATCGTGGCCACCACCGACGTCCATTCCAGTTTCGATCGGTCCGGCCCGATGCTCGCGCATCTGCACGCGGCTCGTGAGCGTGCGCTGATCGTGGACTGCGGCGACTTCTTCGAAGGCAGCGGCTACTACCTGCTCGGTGACGGGCACCTCGAACGGCAGGCCCTGGTCTTGATGTACGACATCATCGCGCCGGGCAACCACGGCTGGCGGCACCACTTCACCCCCGACCTGCGGGCCCTGACAGTCTGTGCCAACGCGACCGACGCAGCCACAGGTGAGCTGCTGTTCCGGCCCGTCCACGTCGTACGGATCGGTGGCCGGCGCGTGGGCGTCACGGCAGTGCTCGGCGAGCAGGCGTTCAACGCCATCCCGAGCACCGAACGCGCCGGGCACCGCGTCGTCTCCCCCGGCCCGGCGCTGCTCGAACTGAGACACCGCCACCGCGGCATGGTCCATGACTGGATCGTGCTCAGTCATTCCGGCTTCGACCACGACCTCGCCCTTGCCGCGGCCTGTCCGTTCATCTCGGTGATCTTTTCCGGTCACTGCCACAGCGAGCGCTATGGACCCGTACGGGTGGGTGACACCCTGGTGGTCAAGGGGCCAGAGCTGGGCGCAGGCTACGCCGAAGCCGTGCCAAAGGCCCGACGGTGGACGGCGCATACTCGACGTTTCGCCGACACGATGCCTGTCATCGAGCCAATGGCGGGCTTGCAGTCGCAGATCGAGGCCACTCGCGAACACCTCGCCAGACCCATCGGCCCGCTCGCTGAACCATTCCAGGACACGCTTCCCGATCGCCGCGAGATCCTGACGCTGGTCGCGAGACGGCTTCACGCTCGCCTCAAGCCGGAGGCCGTCGTGCTCAACGAAACCTGCCTGCGTTCCGCCCCCCTTGGCGCCGTCCTGCGCCAAGGGGATCTGCTGGCCATCGAACCGTTCGCGAACCAGCTCGTCCACACCGAAATGCCGGCCGACCACGACCTCGACGCCCTCACCGCACAGGCAGGACCGCTCATCGTCGTCCCCGGCCAGAGTGGCAGAGGACAGCTACGGCAGGCGCTCACCACGGAATACCTGGCCGACAACTACCTGGGCGGGCGCTGGAGCGGCCCTCGGCTACCGCTTGCCCACGCCGTACAAGACGTCCTGATCGAGCAGAAGGGAGACAAGCCGTGATCCTCACCGGCCCCGAGATCAGCGCTGCCGCCAATGACGGACGCATCCGGATCTGCCCCTTCAACGCAGAACAGGTCAACCCCAACAGCTACAACGTCCGCCTTGGTTCGACCCTGCTGACCTACACCGATCCGGTCATCGACGCGCACCGGCACAACCCCACCCACGCTGTCATGATCGACCGCGAGGGGTATGTTCTGCGACCCGACGAGCTCTATCTGGGCCACACCATGGAAGAAGCCGGGTCCGATACCTTCGTCCCGCTGCTGTTCGGCCGATCCTCCGTCGGCCGGCTCGGCCTGTTCGTCGAGATCACCGCGCCGATCGGCGACCTCGGCTTCCACGGCCAGTGGACCCTCATGCTCTCCCCCGTCCGCCCGCTACGGGTCTACCCCGGCATGAAGATCGGCCAGATCATGTTCTTCGTCGCGACTGGCAGCGTCGAGCTCTACCGCGGCAAATACCAGGCCTCCACCGGCCCGCAACCTTCGCAGTATTGGCGCGACCCAATCAAGGCAGGCACGCCGTGATCCTTACCGGCCCGGCCATCGCCGCTGCCGTCGCGCGCGGCGACATCATCATCGATCCCTTTGATCCCCGCCGGCTGTCCCCCAACGCCTATGACTGGAGGCTGGGCGACCGCATCAGAACGTGTGACGACGTCTTGGACGCCGCCTACCCCGCCCCCTTTACTGAGACCAGCATCCCCGCCACCGGCATGACTCTCGCACCGGGAACTCTGTATCTCGGCGTCACCCACGAACGCACCTGCTCCGAGCGCTACGCCCAACTCCTCAACGGCGACCGCACCACCGGTGCCCTGGGCATTTGGGTCCATGTCTCCGCGCCGCTCGGCCACACCGGACACGCCATCCCCTGGACGTTGGAGATCCGCGTGGCCCGCCCCGTACGCGTCTATCCCGGGATGACCTTCGGCAAGCTCGTCTTCCTGCACACCTTCGGCGCCACCGCCAGCTACCAGCACCACGGCCGTAAATACGCCGCCAGCACCGGCATCGACATCTCCCGGCTTTACCTGGAACTTCTCAGCGACAGAGGTCGGCTATGAACCCGATCGTCACCGCTCTGGACCTGCCTGCGGGCAGCCCCGGCGGCAGCGTGGAGCTCCTGCACGACCTGTACGGCGGCGCCGATCCGTTGATCCCAGCCCGCCTCTTCATGCTCCACAGCGACCACCCGCCGAAGCCTCCGGTCGAGACCCTCAGGACCCGCGGCAAATGCCTGACCGGACACCGCTTCTGGACCTACGTCCATGCCCTGAGCACCGAACTGACCACTCTCCTCATCCCTCGCGACATACCCCTCATCCATCTTCAGCACCTGGCCTTCGGAGCCACGCCCGCACTGCTGCACGCCCTCCCCCAGCACCCGAGCATCGCCCTCGTCCACGGCACCGACCTACTGATCGCCGGCTCCAACACCACCCAACGCCGCGTCCTCCACCAAAGCACCCACCGCGCCACCGCCATCGTGGTCCCCACCCCCGCGATGGCCGACCGGCTCCTCCACCTCACGCCCGACCTGAAAGGCGCCAAGATCGAACACATCCCCTGGGGCATCCCCGACCGCCTTCTGGACCGCCCTCTCACCTTCGCGCCGCACGACGACCGCCCTCTCAAACTGCTCTACGCCGGCAGGCTCACCGCCGAGAAGGGCGTGGCAGCCCTCGCCACCGCCTGCGCGAAAACCCGGAACGTGACGCTGAGCATCGCCGCCCCAGCTCATGAGTACGCCGCATTCGCGCCGCGCCTCCACAACATCGGCTGCCGCCACCGCTACCTGGGCTGGCTCGACCGCCACCACCTGTGGAACGTCTTCGGCGACCACGATGTGCTCGCCTTGCCCTCCACCACGCTGGAAGCCTTCGGCCTGGTCGCCGTTGAAGCCCAAGCCTGCTCCCTGCCCGTCCTCTACCAGCCCGTCCCCGGCCTCATCGATGTGCTCGGCGACACCGCGCTCCAGGTGGACTTCACCGACCCCCACGCCCTCACCGCCACCTTGCAGACCCTGCAAAAGGACCCCAGCACCCGGACCGACCTTCGCAGGGCCGGCTACGCCAACGCTCACCGCTTCCCCATCACAACCACCGCCACTGCGCTCACCGCTCTCGGCCACCGCATTACTTGACACCGGGCCGCGCCATTCACCACCCACGCCCACCAGCCCTAATTACGCTGGCAATCGCAGCCACCTCACCGAAAGGGACCCCATGACGTCCGCCCCAGACCGCATCGAGCATCTGCTTCGCCAGGGCATTCAGCAGCAGATCTACCCCGGCGCTGTCTGGGCCACCGGCAACGCCGACGGCATCTCCCACTCCGGCTCCTCCGGGCTGCTCGATCCCCACGACCCTGCGCATCCCACGACCCGCGACACCGTCTTCGACATCGCCAGTCTCACCAAGATCACCGCTGTGTGGTCCGCCATCGGCCTGCTCTGGCAGCAGCAACGCCTGAGCCTGGACGACCCGCTCGCCGCGCTCATTCCCGACCTGGCCGGCTATCCGTTGGCCCCCGTGACCGTACGCCAGCTCCTCACCCACACCGCAGGCGTCCCGCTACGAGCCAACCTCAAGAGCCTCTACGGCACCGACCCGCACCACATCCGGATGGGCGTTCTGCACGAGGCCCTGCATCGCCCACCAGGCCAAGCCGTCGAATACACCGACCGCGCCGCCCTTATCCTCGGTTTCCTCGCCGAACACCTCACCGGCACCCCACTCGATCAGCTTGCCCAGAGCTGCATGTGGCAGCCCATTGGCATGACCGACACCCGCTTCGGCCCGCTTCCCGCCGAACTCCTCGACCGCTGCGCCCCCACCGAACACGACGACGAGACCGGCTGGCATCTCAAGGGCACCGCCCACGACTTCTCCGCCCGCCTGCTCGGCGGCGTATGCGGCATCGCCGGAGTTTTCTCCACCATGCCTGACCTGGCTGCTTTCCTGCGGCACATCCTCCAACCCACCATCGGCACGGGGATCAGCGCCGCATGGGTCCAAGAATCTCTCCAAATCCAAACCGGCCACCTCCAACCAGCGCGCGGCCTCTTCTGGCACCCCGCGCCCGGCACCGACCCAACGGACTGCGTCTACGTGCACTACGGCTTCACTGGAACCGGCATATGGATCTCACTCAAGCAAGGCCGCTGGGCGATCCTCCTGACCAACAAGCTGTACTACGGCCGTGACCGCCAACCACTCACGGAGATCCGCAACGCATTCTGCGCCCTCGCGTTCGCGTAGAAAAATCGGGCCTCAACCGCGAAGGACAGCACTCAGGCGCTTCTCCATCGAGCAATGATCGAAACCTGTGGATCTGACGGGAAGGGTGTACCTTCCCGAATCATCTGATCATGGTTTCGAGATAGGCCGACGCGCCAACGTCGGTCGGGAAGGCACACCCGTGCCGCTTACCGT
>NZ_BAABDQ010000075.1:0-32158 GCF_039539705.1 Nonomuraea rosea
CCAACGGCCCCAACGACCACCCATCACCCGCAATGTGATGAACCACCACCACCAGCACCTGCTCACCCCCCGACACCGACCACAACCACGCCCGCACCGGCACCTCAACCGACAGATCGAACGCGTACCGAGCCGCCTCCCGCACCGCCCCCGCCAGGTCGGCGTCAGCGACCTCCGCCACGGACAGCTCCCAGCTCAGCTCCTCAGGAGGCACCACCCGCTGGTAGGGCTCCCCGTCCACCTCGGGGAACACCGTCCGCAGCACCTCGTGCCGCTCGATCACGTCCCGGAGCGCCAGGCCCAGCGCCTCGGCGTCCACGCCCCCGAGCCGCAGCACGACCGGGATGTTGTACGTGGCGCCGGGCCCCTCCAACTGCCCGAGGAACCACACCCGCCGCTGCGCGAACGACAGCGGCACCCGCTCCGGCCGCCGTTCCGCCGCGCGCAAGGCCCGCCGTGCCACCCCGGCGCTCCCCAGCCGGCTCGCGAGTCCCGCCACCGTGGGCGTCTCGAAGAGCAGCCGCAGGGGCACCTCGACGCCCAGCACCGTACGGACCCGGCTGATCAGCCGCACCGCCAGCAGCGAATGCCCGCCCAGCGCGAAGAAGTCGTCATCCACCCCGACCCCCGGCAACCCCAGCACCTGCGCGAACACCCCGCACAGGAGCTCTTCGTGGGGAGTCCCCGGCGCCCGGCGGCCTTGGCCGCCCGCGTAGTCCGGCGCCGGCAAGGCCCTGCGGTCGACCTTCCCGTTGGCCGTCAGGGGAAGCGCGTCGAGCAGCAGCACCGTGGACGGCACCATGTATCCGGGCAGGTGCCGGGCCACGTGATCGAGGATCTCCGCAGCGTCCGGTTCGTGGCCTGGCGCCGGTACGACGTACCCGACCAGGCGCGGTCCGGCGGCCGGATCCTCGTGTACGGCCACCGACGCCCGCGCCACCTGGTCGTGGCGGTCGAGCACGGCCTCGATCTCGCCCAGCTCGATGCGGAACCCGCGAACCTTGACCTGGTCGTCGGTACGCCCCAGACATTCCAGCGTGCCGTCGGCCCGCCACCGCGCCAGGTCGCCGGTCCGGTACATGCGTTCGCCGGCCGGGCCGTAGGGGGCGGCCACGAAGCGTTCGGCCGTCAGGCCGGGCCTGCGCAGGTAGCCGCGGGCGAGCTGGGCGCCCGCCAGGTACAGCTCGCCGGCGACCCCGGCCGCCACGGGCCGCAGCGCCCGGTCCAGTACGTAGGCGCGCGTGTTCGCGAACGGCCGCCCGATCGTCACGGGCCCGCCGTCGACCCGCGCCGACGTGGCCCAGACGGTGGCCTCGGTGGGGCCGTACATGTTGTCGGCCCGCGCACCCATGGTCCTGATGCGTGCGGCCAGCTCCTCGGGCAGCGCCTCGCCGCCGACGAGCATCCGCACGCCGCCCGGCCAGTCGCCGGTGTCGAGCAGGGCCCGCCACAGGGACGGCACCGCCTGCACAACCGTGGCGCCGCTGCTCCGCACCAGCTCAATCAGGGCGGCCGGCTCGCGTACCGTCTCCCTGCGGGCGAGCACCACCCGCGCGCCGCGTACGAGCGGCAGGAACAGTTCCAGTGCCGCGATGTCGAACGACACCGTGGTCACCGCGACCAGGCGGTCGTCCGCGCCGAGGGGCACCCGCGCGGCGGCGGCCCGGAGGTGGCCGGCCAGCGCCCGGTGCGTGATGACGACGCCTTTGGGACGTCCCGTCGAGCCCGAGGTGTAGATGACGTAGGCCGGGTGACCGGGCGACGGCGCGCTACCACGGTGCGGCGGCAGCGGGGCCGGGTCGGGGGCGCCGTTCACGACGAGGGTCTCGGTGGTGGCGGGCGGCAGGCTCGCGGCGGTGCCGGGTGAGGCGAGAATGAGGACCGGCGCCGCGTCTGCCAGCATGGAGCCGATCCGCCCCGCCGGATACTCGGGGTCGATCGGCAGGTACGCGCCTCCGGCCTTGAGCACGGCGAGCAGGGCGACGACCAGCTCGGCGTCCCGTTCCATCGCCACCGCGACCACCGACTCCGGGCCGACGCCGCGCCTCCGCAACGCGTGCGCCAGCCGGTCCGCGCGGGCGTCGAGCTCGGCGTAGGTCAGCTCCAGGTCGTCCGACGTCACCGCGACCGCGTCGGGTGTGCGGGCCGCCTGGGCCTCGAACAGCTCGGGCAGCGTCACGTCCGGCACGTCGGCCGCCGTGTCGTTCCATTCGCGCAGGACCCGGGACAGCTCGGCCCCGTCGAGTGCCTCGATGGCGTCGAGCGGCAGGTCGGGGCCGCCGTTCAGGGCGTCTTCCAGCGCGGCGGTCAGGTTCTCGGCGGCGGTGCGCGCCAGCCTGCCCACGGCCTCCGGGTCGATGGGGGCGACCGCGTCCACGGTCAGCGCGAGCCCGTCGCCGTCGTCCTCGACAGCGACGCCGAGAGGGTAGTTCGTGTGCTCGCGGGCGAGCAGCAGCCGGATGCCCTCGATCTGCCCTCCGCCGTCCCCTCCGCCGCGGCCGGTGTTGTGCCGGTAGTTGAGGAAGGAGGTGAACAGGGGTGTGTCGGCGGGCACGCCACTGGCCTGCTGGGCGAGCGCGAGGGGGGCGTGCTCGTGCTCCATGAGCCGGGCGAGCTGGCCGCGCAGCTCCGACACGGCCCCGAGCACGGTCAGCTCGTGGGTGCGCACGCGTACCGGCAGGGTGTTGATGTACGGGCCGGGCACCTGGCCGGAGCCGGCGCCCGCGTGCATCCGCCCGAACAGCACGGTCCCGAACACCACGTCGTCGCGGCCGGAAAGCGCGGCGACCACCCGTGCCCATGCCACGTGCAGGAGCGTCGCGGCGCTGACCCCCAGCCTCCTGGCGACCGCGCGCAGCCGCCGCTGCGATTCCTCGGGAAACGCCACGGCCCGGCGTACGACGTCGCTCCCGTCGCCGCGCGCGTCGACCAGCCCGAACGGCGTGGTCGGCTCGGTGACGTCGCCGAGCAGGCCGGCGAAGTGGCGCTCATGCCCGGCGCGGTCCACGGAGTCGCGGGCCTGGGCCACGAAGTCGCGAAACGGCCGTGGCTCCGCGAGCTCGCCGCCGCGGCCGGCGAGGAACGCCAGCACCTCGGCGAGCAGCACCTCCAGCGCCATGTGGTCCTGCACCATGTGGTGCACCCTGGCCAGGGCCACCCATCGGCCGCCGGGCGCGGCCGTCGTGTGCACGCTGATCATGGGGGCGCGGCCGAGGTCCATGGTCTGGCCGACGTGCGCGGCCAGCCGTTCGGCCAGGTCGCCGTGCTGCTCGGGCAGCGTCACCTCCTCGACCGGGAGGAGCGCGTGCCGCCAGACGACCTGCACCGGCTCGCGCAGCCCTTCCCACACGATCGAGGTGCGGTAGATGTCGTGGCGGTCGACGACTCGCCGCAGGGCCTCCACGAAGGCGGCGAGCCGTTCGCGGGAGTCGAACTCCAGCACGGTCGGCATCACGTACGCGTCCCGGCCGCCGTCGGCCAGGAGGTGGTGGAACAGCAGCCCTTCCTGCAGCGGCGCCAGCGGGTAGACGTCGGCGATGTTCGCCGCCCCGCCCTCGACGGTGGCCACGACCCGGTCGATCTCTCCGGTGGTCAGGTCCACCAGCGGCAGCATCTCCGGGGTGAGCTCCGTCGCCCCGGCGGGGATCAGGTTGTCCGGCACCGCCGCCCGCTCCACGCCCGCCGACGTGGCCAGGCCGGCCGGGGTCGGGGTCTCGAAGAGGGCGCGTACCGGCACGTCCAGGCCCTGGGCGCGCAGTCGTTCCGCCAGGCGGAGTGCCAGCAGCGAGTGGCCGCCGAGCGCGAAGAAGTCGTCCTCGGGGCCCACCCGCTCCAGGCCGAGAACCTCGGCGAACGCCGCGCACAGCAGCTCCTCGCGCGGGTCGGCCGGGCCGCGCCCGGTGGCGGCCAGGGCGGTGAGGTCGGGACTCGGCAGGCTCTTGGTGTCGACCTTGCCGTTCGGGGTCAGCGGGAGCTCGTCGAGGGTCACCACCGCCACGGGGACCATCGACTCGGGCAGGTGCCGCCGGACGAACGCCTTCAGCTCCGCCGCGTCGACGACGGCTCCGGGGGCGGGCACCACGTAGGCGACGAGCCGGCGGTCGGTCGCGCGCTCCCGGGGCTGGTCCCGGCCGGGCACGATGACGAGCTCGCCGCCGGTCGTCCACCGCGCCCGGTGGCCGGTGCGGTACAGCAGGGTGCCATCTGACGTGAACGGGTTGGCCACGAACTGTTCCGGACGCGGTCCGGACGCGGCCACGTACAGGTCGCCGAGCACGCCGATGGGTGTGGGGGTGAGGAATTCGTCCAGCACGTATGCCCGCGTGGCCAGGGCTCGCATGTCGTCGGGGACCGGGACCGTCGCCGAGGCGACCTTGCTCCACTCCGCCAGCACGCGCCATCGTTCCCCGGGGTCGAGCACGTCCACCGCGCTCAGGCGGGCACCGGGCTCGGCGCTCACCTGTTCGAGCACCCGGATGAGCCGCCCGGCCAGAGCCGTGACGGTGCCGCGGTCGAACACGTCGGCGGCGGCGGTGATGACGCCGCGCATCCCGGCCGGGGCGCCGGCGGCGTCGAACAGCTCGCCGAACGACACCTCAAGGTCGAACTTCGCCCCCAGGGCCCCGGGCGTGCCGTCCTGAGGGGCGCCGGACTCGTCCACGACGGTCCTGGTGGCGTTCTGCAGGGTCAGCATCACCTGGAACAGCGGGTGGCGCGCCAGTGAGCGGGCGGGCGCGAGCTCCTCGACGACCTTCTCGAACGGCACGTCCTGGTGCTTGAACGCGGCCACGTCCGTCTTCCTGACCCGGGCCAGCACGTCGGTGAACGTGGGGTCCCCGGACAGGTCCGTACGCAGGACCAGGGTGTTGACGAAGAAGCCGATCAGGTCGTCGAGGGCCTCGTCGGTGCGCCCGGCGACGTCCGTGCCGATCGGCAGGTCGGCGCCCGCGCCCATCCGCGCCAGCAGCACGGCGAGCGCGGCCCGCACCGCCATGAAGACGGTCGCTCCCTCGGCCCGCGCCACCGCCACCAGCCGCGCGTGCACCTCGGCCGGGATCTCCAGCCGCTCGCTCAGCCCCCGGTAGGAGGCCACCGGCGGGCGGGGCCGGTCGAACGGCAGCGCCAGCTCCTCGGGCGCGCCGGTCAGGGCCGCGCGCCAGTGGGCGAGCTGGCGGGACATGACGCTGTCCGGGTCGTCCTCGTCGCCGAGCAGCTTGCGCTGCCACATCGTGTAGTCGGCGTACTGGACCGGGAGCGGCGCCCAATCCGGCTCCCGGCCCGCACTCCTGGCGGCGTAGGCCACGGAGACGTCCCTGGTCAGCGGCCCCATCGACCAGGCGTCGCCCGCGATGTGGTGCAGCACCACGGTGAGCACCTGCCGGTCGTCGCCCGCGCGGAACAGCCAGGCCCGGATCGGGATCTCACGCGCCAGGTCGAACGGGTGCGCGCCGGCCGCAGCCACCGCGTCGTCCAGCTCCTCCGGCGCCACGTCGGCGACCGCCAGCTCCCACGCCAGGTCGCCGAGCGGGATGACGCGCTGGTACGGCTCGCCGTCTACGGTCTCGACCACCGTGCGCAGCACCTCGTGCCGTCCGATGACGTCACGGAGCGCGGCGTCGAGCGCGTCCCGGTCGGCCCGTCCGGGCAGCGTCCGGACGACCGGGATGTTGTACGTCGCGCTCGGCCCCTCCAACTGCCCGATGAACCACAACCGGCGCTGCGCGAACGACAACGGGATCATCAGGACTCCTTCTCGACACGCAGGGGCAGCAGCGCCGGCCTGGAGGACCGCTCGTCACCCAGCCGCCGGGCGAGCCCCGCCGGGGTGGGCGCGTCGAAAAGCGCCGCGAGGTCGGCTTCGACGCCCAGGACGGTCCTGATCCGGCTCATCAGCCGCACGGCGAGCAGCGAGTGGCCGCCGAGCGCGAAGAAGTCGTCGTCCACGCCGATCCGCTCCAGCCCGAGGACCTGGGCGAACGCCTCGCACAGGAGCTCCTCCCTGGCGTCGGCCGGGGCGCGGCCCTCGCCCGCCGCGTGCTGGGGGGCGGGCAGTGCCCGGCGGTCGAGCTTGCCGTTCACCGTCAGCGGCAGCGCGTCGAGCACGACCACCGCGGACGGCACCATGTGCGCGGGCAGCCGCTCGGCCGCGAAGCGCCGCACCGGGCCGGAGAGCGCGTCCGCGCCCACGACGTAGGCCACCAGACGGACGCCGCCGGGCGTGTCCTCGCGAGCGATCACGGCTGCCTGCTCGACCTGCGGGCAGCCGGACAGCACCGCCCGTACCTCACCCGGCTCGATCCGGAACCCGCGGATCTTCACCTGGTCGTCGGCCCGCCCGGCGAACACCAGCCGGCCGCCGGCGTTCCATCGCGCCCGGTCGCCCGTCCGGTACATCCGCGCGCCGGCCCCGCCGAAGGGGCAGGCCACGAACCGCTGCGCGGTCAGCGCCGGTCGGCCCAGGTAGCCGCGGGCGAGCTGGCCGCCGGCCACGTACACCTCGCCGAGGGTTCCGGCGGGCACCGGGCGCAGCCGTTCGTCGAGCACGTACACGCTGAGGCCGGGGATGCCGCGGCCGATCACGCTGCCCGGCGCGTCGCCGCGGGGGCGCAGCTCGTGGAAGGTGACGTGCACGGTCGTCTCGGTGATGCCGTACATGTTCACCAGGCGCGGACCGGCGTCGCCGTGGCGCTCCCACCAGCCGGTCAGTCGTCCCGGGTCCAGCGCCTCACCGCCGAACACGATCGCGCGCACCGCGGCGACCGCTTCCGGTCGGTGTTCTTCGACGGCCATGAGCTGGTAGAACGCCGACGGCGTCTGGCTGAGCACGGTGACGCGTTCGCGCTCCAGGAGGCCGAGGAACTTCTCCGGCGAACGGGACACCTCGAACGGCACCACCACCACGCGCCCGCCGTGCAGCAGCGCGCCCCACAGCTCCCACACCGAGAAGTCGAACGCGAACGAGTGGAACCAGCTCCACACGTCGCCGGGCCCGAAGTCCAGCAGCGCGCGTGTCTGCGCGAACAGGCTGGTGACGTTGTCGTGGGTGACCGCCACGCCCTTCGGGCGGCCGGTCGAGCCGGAGGTGTAGATCACGTACGCGGGGTGTCCGGGCGCGGGCGCCTGCCGCTCCCCGGCCACCGGCGCGTCCGGCTCGTCGGGATCGTCCGCCGGCAGCCACGGCACGCCGTCCGGCAGGCGGTCGCGTAAGTCCGCCGAGCTGAGGACGTACCGGGCGTGTGCGTCGGCCAGTGCGTACGCGATCCGCTCCGCCGGGTACGCCGGGTCCACCGGCAGGTACGCGCCGCCTGCCTTGAGGACGCCGAGCGCGGCCGTCACGAGGTCGATCCCGCGCTCCAGGCAGACGCCGACCACCGATTCGGGGCCGACGCCGCGCCGGATCAGCAGTCTGGCCAGCCGGTTCGCGCGGGCGTCGAGCTCCGCGTACGTCACCGTGACGCCGTCCGCCACGATGGCGGTCGCGTCCGGGGTGCGCGCGGCCTGGGCCTCGAACAGCTCCGGCAGCGTGGCGGGCTCGGCCTGGATCGGGGCGGCGTTCCACTCGGTGAGCAGGCGGTGGCGCTCGTCGGCGTCGAGCAGTTCGACCGAGCTGAGCCGGGTCCGGGGGTCGGTGAGGAGGAGGTCCAGGAGCCGGGTGAGGCGAGCTCCGATCCGGGTGACGGAGCCGGGGTCGAACAGGTCGGCGGCGCCGATCAGCGAACCGCGCACCCCGGTGGGCATGCCGCCGGGGCCGGACGTCTCGGTGAGCCGCAGCTCCAGGTCGAACTTGGCGGCGGGGGCACCGGCGGACAGCTCCCCGGTCCGCACGCCGGGCAGCTCCAGCGTGGCCTCGGCGGTGTTCTGCAGCGTCAGCATCACCTGGAAGAGGGGGTGGCGGGCGCGGGATCGGGCCGGGGCGAGCTCTTCGACGAGCTTCTCGAACGGCACGTCCTGATGGGCCAGTGCCCGCAAGCTCGTCTCACGGACCCGAGCCAGCAGATCGGTGAACGTCGGATCGCCGGACAGGTCCGTTCGCAGCACCAGCGTGTTGATGAAGAAGCCGACCAGGTCGTCCAACGCCTCATCGGTACGTCCCGCGTTCGCCGTACCGATGGGCACATCCCCACCCGCACCCAAACGCGACAACAACACCGCCAACGCGGCCTGGACCACCATGAACGTGGTCACTCCCGCAGCTCGCGCCACCGCGTGCACCTGGGCCGGGACCTCCACCGGCACACTGTGCCCATGGTGGGAGGCCACGGCCGGGCGCGGCCGATCGAACGGCAGCTCCAACTCCTCCGGCACCCCGGCCAACGCCTCCCGCCAATACGCCACCTGACCTGCGATCACACTGTCCGGATCCTGCTCGTCCCCCAGCAACTCCCGCTGCCACAACGCGTAATCGGCGTACTGGACGGGCAGCGGCGTCCACGCCGGTGCCCTCCCCGCGCAGCGGGCCGCATAGGCGACGGACACATCCCGGGCCAGCGGCGCCCGCGACCAGCCATCACTGGCGATGTGATGCAACACCACCACCAGCACCCGCTCCCCCGGCCCTGCCTCGAACAACGACGCCCTGATCGGCGCCTCGGTGGTGAGGTCGAACGCGTGTCGTGCCTCCCGGGCAACCGCCGCCTCCAGTTCGTCCGGGGTGACCTCGGCCGTCCGGAGTTCCCAGGTGAGTTCATCGAGCGGGACGACGTGCTGGCGGGGCTCGCCGTCCGTGGCGGGGAACGTCGTGCGCAGGACCTCGTGCCGGCCGATGACGTCCCGCAGTGCCCGGCCGAGCGCCTGAGTATTCACGTCGCCGCCGAGTCGCAGCACGATCGGGATGTTGTAGGTGGCGCTGGGGCCTTCGAGCTGGCCGATGAACCACAGACGCTGCTGCGCATACGACAGCGGCACCCGCTCCGGCCGCTCCACCGCCGTCAACGGGAGACGGGCCGTGTCCGCGTCGTCCAGCCGGGCGGCCAGCGCGGCCACGGTCGGCGCCTCGAACAACATCGACAGTGCCGGCTCCACGCCCAGCAGCGCCCGGATCCGGCTGACCAGTCGCACCGCCAGCAGCGAGTGCCCGCCGAGCGCGAAGAAGTCGTCCTCCACGCCGACTTCGGGCAGCCCCAGTACGTCGGCGAACGCCTGGCAAAGAAGCTCTTCCCACGCTGTGGCGGGGGCGCGGCCCGCGCCTGCGGTGTGTTCGGGGGCCGGTAGGGCCGCGCGGTCCAGCTTGCCGTTCGCGGTGAGCGGCAGCGCGTCGAGCACGACCACCGCAGACGGCACCATGTAGTCGGGCAGCCGGTCGGCGGTGTAACGGCGCACCAGGTCGGACTGCACGTCCGTGCCCACGACATAAGCCACCAGACGGACATCCCCGGGGAGGTCCTCACGAGCGACCACCGCAGCCTGCGACACCAGCGGATGCGCCGCAAGCACGGCCTGCACCTCGCCCGGCTCGATCCGGAAACCACGGATCTTCACCTGGTCGTCGGCGCGGCCCAGGAACATGAGCTGCCCATCGGCCGACCAGCGCACGCGGTCTCCCGTGCGGTACATCCGGGCGCCTGGCTCGTACGGACAGGCCACGAAACGTTCAGCCGTCAGATCAGTGCGGCCGACATACCCACGAGCCACCTGAACACCGGCGATGTACAACTGACCCGCCACACCCGGCACCACCGGACGCAACCGATCATCCAGCACATACAGGCGACAGTTGGCGATCGGCCGCCCGATCGGCACCGACTCTCCCACCACCGTGCCCGCCCGCACCTCGAACACACAACAACCCACCACCGTCTCCGTCGGCCCATACTCATTCACCACCACCGACCCCGGAGACCGCGCCAACCACGACCGCACCAAAGCACCAGGCAACGCCTCACCACCCACCACCCACGTACGCCCGACATCCCCCACCACCGACCCGGCCAGCAGACTCAAATGCGCCGGAACCACCTTCACCAGCCCCACACCAGGCAGAGCCTCCGCCAGCCCTCCATCGCTCACCACCACCGCCGCCCCCGATACCAACGGCACCCACAAGCTCGTCACCGTCAGATCGAAGGCCACCGACGAATGCAACGGCGCGCCCTCACCCACCCCATAAGCCGCCGACGCCCACCCCACGTAATTCGCCAACCCCGCCTGCGACACCACCACACCCTTCGGCCGACCCGTCGACCCCGAGGTGTAAATCACGTAGGCCACCTGCCCACCGGCCATCACGCGCTCCGGCCTCACCGCAGGCACGGCCGCCAGCCGCAGCTTCGTGACGGCGTCATCGAGGACCAGCAACCGCGCCCGGCCCGCCGGCAACTCCTCCGCGATCTCCGCGCTGGTGACCGTCAGCACCGCCCGGCTGTCACCCAGCAGGTATCCGATCCGCTCCACCGGCAGACCAGGATCGATCGGCACATAACCCGCGCCTGCCTTCCACACCGCCAGCAACGCCACCACCAGCTCAACACCACGCTCCAAACACACCCCCACCACCGACTCGGCACGAACCCCCTCACCGACCAGCACCTGCGCCAGCCGATTCGCCCGCTCATCCAGATCGGCGTAGCTAACCTCCTCTGAGGCCACCACCGCGACCGCGTCAGGCCGAAGAGCCACCCGCGCCTCGAACAACTCCACCACCGGAACACCGGTGTCGCCGGCAGTGTCGTTCCACTCCTCCAGCACCCGCCGCCGCTCCCCGGAATCCAGCACGTCAACGGCTTCGATCCGGGCCTGTGGGTCCGTGACGAGGAGTTCCAGCATGTGGGCGAGCCGCGTCGCGATCCGGCCGACCGAGGCAGGGTCGAACAGGTCGGCCGCCCCGATCACGGAACCGCGCACTCCAGCGGGCGTCCCTTGGGGGTCGAAGACCTCGCCGAGGCGTACTTCCAGATCGAACTTGGCCACGGACGCCCCGGCCGCGATGCCACCCGCCCGCACCCCGGGCAGCTCCAGCACGGCCTCGGCGATGTTCTGCAGGTCGAGCTGCACCTGGAACAGCGGGTGCCGGGCTCTCGACCGGCTCGGGGCGAGCTCTTCGACAAGCTTCTCGAACGGCACGTCCTGATGGGCCAGAGCCCGCAGACTCGTCTCACGCACGCGAGCCAGCAGATCGGTGAACGTCGGATCGCCGGACAGATCCGTCCGCAGCACCAGCGTGTTGATGAAGAACCCGACCAGATCATCCAACGCCTCATCAGTACGTCCCGCGTTCGCCGTACCGATGGGCACATCACCACCCGCACCCAAACGCGACAACAACACCGCCAACGCGGCCTGGACCACCATGAACGTGGTCACCCCCGCAGCCCGCGCCACCTCCACCAGCCGCGCGTGCACCTCGGCCGGAACCTCCACCGGCACACTGTGCCCACGGTGGGAAGCCACGGCCGGGCGCGGCCGATCGAAAGGCAGCTCCAACTCCTCCGGAACCCCGGCCAACGCCTCCCGCCAATACGCCACCTGACCCGCGATCACACTGTCCGGATCCCGCTCATCACCCAGCAACTCCCGCTGCCACAACGCGTAATCGGCGTACTGGACGGGCAGCGGCGCCCACTCCGGCACCCTCCCCGCACAGCGAGCCGCATAGGCGACGGACACATCCCGCGCCAGCGGCGCCCGCGACCAGCCATCGCTGGCGATGTGATGCAACACCACCACCAGCACCCGCTCCCCCGACCCGACCTCGAACAACGACGCCCTGATCGGCACGTCAATGGTCAGATCGAACGCACGCGCCACCGCCTCGGCCACCGCTTCATCCAGCTCCGCCGGTGCCACGTCGGCCACCGGCATTCGCCACATCAGCTCATCAACCCGCAGAACCCGCTGGTAAGGCTGGCCATCGGCGACAGGGAAGACCGTCCGCAGCACCTCGTGCCGCTCGATCACGTCCCGCAGCGCCGCGCCGAGCGCCTCTACGTCCACGTCTCCAGAAAGGCGCAACACGATCGGCACGTGGTAGGTGGTGCTCGGTCCTTCGAGCTGACCGATGAACCACAGTCGCTGCTGCGCGTACGACAGCGGCACCCGCTCCGGCCGCTCCACCGCCGTCAACGGGAGACGTGCGGTGCCCGCGTCGTCCAGGCCGGAGGCCAGCCCGGCCACTGTCGGCGTCTCGAACACCGCGCGGATCTCGATCTCGACGCCGAGCAGGGCGCGGATGCGGCTGACCAGGCGGACGGCGAGCAGGGAGTGGCCGCCGAGCTCGAAGAAGTCGTCATCGATGCCGACCGCCGGCACTCCCAGCACCTCGGCGAAGGCCGCGCACAACGCCTGCTCCCGTGGATTGGACGGCCCGCGTCCGGCGCCGGCCGTGGCGGCGAGATCGGGGGCGGGCAGAGCATGACGGTCCAGCTTGCCGTTCCCGGTCAGCGGCAACGCCTCCAGCACCACCCACGCCGACGGCACCATGTGCTCCGGCAACCGCTCGGCCGCGAACCGCCGCACGACGGATGGCAACTCCGTCACACTCTCCGCATCACCCGCCACCAGATACCCGACCAGCCGCACCTCCCCCTCCTGGCGAGCCACCACGACCACCTGCTCCACACCGGGACAGCCGGCCAGCACAGCGGTGACCTCGCCCGGCTCCACCCGGAACCCACGGATCTTCACCTGGTCGTCCACCCGGCCCGCGAACACCACCTCACCGTCGGCGGTCCAGCGGGCGCGGTCGCCGGTGCGATACATCCGCCCGTCCTCGAACGGACACGCCACGAACCGTTCGGCGGTGAGAGCCGCACGGCCGAGGTAACCACGGGCCAGTTGCGCCCCGGCGATGTACAGCTCTCCGGTGACACCCGGCGGCACGGGGGTGAGGTGGTCGTCCAGCACATACAGGCTGGTGTTGGCGACCGGTGTGCCGACCGGGACCTGTCCTCCGTGCAGGCGGGTGGTGGCCACGCCGATCGTCGTCTCGGTCGGGCCGTAGTGGTTGAACACCGCACACCCACGCTGCTCGGCCACCGCCAGCAGCTCATCCACCCAGCCCGGCGCGGCAGCCTCCCCGCCCAGCACCAGCGACCGGCCGGGCAGCAGCTCAGCCGACGCGCCCAGAGCGGCCAGGTGTGAGGGGACCATCTTCACGAAGTCGATGCGCCGCCCGGCCAGCAGCGCGCTCAACGCCGCCGGATCGGTGGCGGCCTCCTCTCCGACGATGTGGAGCTGCCCACCCGTCGTCAAGCTGGCAAACACCACCGTGTTCCCCAGATCGGTCGCCTGCCCCTGCACCAGCGCATACCGGCCACCATCCATACCGAGCCGACCGGGCACCGAAGCCACATAGTTGGCCAGCGCCGCCTGCGTCACCACCACCCCCTTCGGCCGGCCCGTCGAACCAGAGGTGTAGATGACATACGCCGCCTGACCGCCGTGCACCACCCGCTCCGGCCGGGTCGCGGGGGCGGCCCACAGACGCAGGGTCGTGAAGGTGCCGTCGAGGACCAGTTGCCTGCCCCGGCCCGCCGGAAGCTCCTCCGCGATCTCCTCACTCGTCACCGTCAGCACCGCACGGCTGTCGGCGAGCAGGTACGCGATCCGCTCCACCGGCTGACGGGGATCGATCGGCACATAAGCCGCCCCCGCCTTCCACACCGCCAGCAACGTCACCACCAGATCAACACCACGATCCAGACACACCCCGACCACCGACTCAGCCCCCACCCCCTCACCGACCAGCACATGAGCCAGCCGATTGGCCCGCTCATCCAGCTCGGCACAAGAAATTTCCTCTGCCGTCACCACCGCGACCGCATCAGGCCGGAGAGCCACCTGCGCCTCGAACAACTCCACCACCGACGCGCCCACATCACCGGCCGCCGTGTCGTTCCACTCATCCAGCACCCGACGCCGCTCATCACCACCGAGCAGATCCACCGCACTCAACCGCGTCCGCACATCGGCGCTCACCGTCTCCAGCACCCGCACCCAATAGCCCGTGATCCGCCCGGCCCACTCCGGATCGAACAGATCCGTCGCCACCGTCACCGAACCCCGCACCCCCGCAGGCGCCCCTTGCCCGTCGAACGCCTCGCTCACCATCACGTCGAGATCGAACTTCGCCGCCGACCTTCCGGCTCCCGCCACAGGAGCAGGACCCGTCCGTACGCCCGGCAGATCCAGTACCGCGTCGATCGTGTCCTGCTTGGTCAGGACCACCTGGAACAGTGGGTGCCGCGCCATCGACCGCGACGGCGCCAGCTCCTCCACCAGCCGCTCGAACGGCACGTCCTGATGCGCGAACGCCGCCAGAGCGCGCTCCCGCACCCGTCCCAGCAGCTCACGGAACTCCGGATCCCCGGACAGGTCCGCCCGCACGACCAGGGTGTTGACGAAACACCCCACCAGATCATCCAGCGCCACATCCGTACGACCCGCGTTCGCCGACCCGATCGGAACGTCCGTCCCGGCACCGAGCCGCGACAACAACACCGCCAGCGCGGCCTGCAGCACCATGAACATCGTCACGCCCTCGGCCCGCGCCACCTCCACCAGCCGCGCGTGCACCTCAGCCGGCACCGACAACGGCACACTGTGGCCCCGATGCGAGGCCGCCACCGGACGCGGCCGGTCGAACGGCAACGCCAGCTCCTCCGGCGCCCCGGCCAGGGCGTCCCGCCAGTAGGCCGTCTGGGTGGAGATCAGACTGTCCGGATCATCCTCGTCGCCGAGCAAGTTCCGCTGCCACAGGGCGTAGTCGCCGTACTGGACCGGCAGCGGCTCCCACGCCGGCGCCCGTCCCTCGCGGCGTGCCGCGTAGGCCACCGACGCGTCCCTGGCCAGCGGCGCCATGGACCAGCCGTCGCCCGCGATGTGGTGGATCACCACGACCAGCACCCGCTCGTCCGCACCTGCCGCGAACAGCCAGGCCCGGATCGGCGTTTCCGACGACAGGTCGAACGCACAGCCCACCGCGTCGGCGACCGCGCCGTCCAGCCCGTCGCGCTCGACCTGGACGACGGACAGCTCCCAGTCGAGCTCGTCGATGGCGACGACCCGCTGATAGGGCTCGCCGTCCGCGACGGGGAAGACCGTCCGCAGCACCTCGTGCCGCCCGATCACATCCCGCAGCGCCGACCCCAGAGCCTCGACATCCACCTCGCCCCCGAGCCGCAGCACGATCGGCACGTTGTAGGTGGCGCTGGGCCCCTCCAACTGGCTGATGAACCACAAGCGCTGCTGCGCGTACGACAACGGCACGCGCCCCGGGCGTTCCACGGCCGCCAGCGCCGGCCGGGCCTGTCCCGCGCCGGCCAGCCGCTCGGCCAGCTGAGACACCGTCGGCGCCTCGAACAGCGCCCGCAACGGCAGCTCGGCCCCCAGCGCCGACCGGACCCGGCTGACCAGCCGCACCGCCAGCAGCGAGTGGCCGCCGAGCGCGAAGAAGTCGTCGTCGATACCCACCTGGGGCAGGCCCAGCACCTGCGCGAACACTCCGCACAGGAGCTCTTCACGCACGTCGGCCGGCCCCCGCCCAGCGGCGCCGCCGTACTCGGGCGCGGGCAGTGCCTTGCGGTCGAGCTTGCCGCTGGTGGTCACCGGCAGGGCGTCCAGCGTCACGATCGCGGCCGGCACCATGTGCGCGGGCAACCGCTCCGCCGCCAGCGCCCGTACCGACTCGGCGTCGGCATCGTTCGGTACGAGGTAGGCGACCAGCCGGCGGTCACCGGGGGTGTCCTCGCGCACCACCACCGCCGCCTGCGTCACCTGAGGGTGGGCGGCCAGTACCGCCTGCACCTCGCCCGGCTCGATCCGGAAGCCGCGGATCTTCACCTGCTCATCGGCCCGCCCGGCGAACACCAGCCGGCCCGATCCGTCCCAGCGCACCCGGTCCCCGGTCCGGTACATCCGCTCACCCGCCGGACCGAACCGATCGGCGACGAACCGCTCCCCGGTCAGCCCGGCACGCCCCGCGTAACCGCGCGCCACCTGCGCCCCGGCCAAGTACAACTCCCCCACCACACCCGGCGGCACCGGGCACAGCCACTCGTCGAGCACGTAAGCCCGCACGTTCACCTGCGGCCCGCCGATGGTCACCTCGCTGCCCGGGGCCAGGTCGTCGGTCAGCGCGGCGCACACCGTCACCTCGGTCGGCCCGTACGCGTTCACCAGCCGGCGTCCCACCCCCCATCGCGCCACCAAGTCCCCGCCCAATGCCTCGCCACCGGCCACCACCGTCCCCACTCCCGCCAGGTCGGCCGGTCCCACCACACCCAGCACCGACGGCGGCACCAGCACGTGAGACACCCCGAACCGCCGTACGACCCCGGCCAGACCCGCCCCCGGCAGCAGCTCCGCGGCCTCCGCCACCACCAGACAGCCGCCCGACCACAACGCCGCCAGCAGCTCCCAGCACGCCGCGTCGAACCCGGGCGACGCGAACTGCAGCACCCGATCGCCGGCCCCCACCCGCCAGCCCCCTGCCGCCAGCAGGTTCACCGCGCCCCCGTGCGTCACCACCACACCCTTGGGCCGCCCGGTGGACCCCGACGTATAGATCACGTACGCCGCGCACTCCGGCATCAGCCGTTCCCGCTCGCCCTCCCCCAGCGCCCCACCGGGCAGGGCCGTCAGCTCCGCCACCACGCCGGGGTCGTCCACGACCACCCGCGCCGCCCCGTCCGGCACCCGATCCGTCAGGGCCGAGGTCGTCACCACCGCCGCCGCCCCCGCGTCCACCAGCGAGAACTCGATCCGTTCTGCCGGATACACGGGATCCACCGGCAGGAACGCGCCCCCGGCCTTCAACACCCCCAAGACCGCGACCACCCACTCCACGCCCCGTTCGAGGCACACCCCCACCACCGACTCGACGCCCACGCCGCGCGCGGCCAGCAGCCGCGCCAACCGGTTCGCCCGCTCCTCCACGTCCGCATACGACAGCTCCACGCCGTCGCCGACCACCGCCGGTGCTCCAGGCGTGCGCCTCACCTGGGCCTCGAACAGCTCCACCAACGACGAGCCGTTCACCTGACCGGCCGTGTCGTTCCAGTCCGTCAGCACCCGCCGCCGCTCATCGGCGTCGAGCACCTCCACGGCGCTCAGCCGGGTCTGCGGCTCGGCCGTCAGCAGGGCCAGCACGCGGGTCAGCCGGTAGGCCAGCTTCTCGGCCGACCCCCGGTCGAAGAGGTCGGCGGACGTCACCAGCGAGCCCCGCACCCCCGCCGGGCCGCCCTGGGCGTCGAACGCCTCGCCGACCAGCACTTCAAGGTCGAACTTCGCCACAGGGGCACCGGCCGACATCCGTCCGGCCCGCGCGCCCGGCAGCTCCAGCTCCGCCTCACCGGCGTTCTCCAGCGTGAGCATCACCTGGAACAGCGGGTGCCGGGCCATCGACCGCGACGGCGCCAGCTCCTCCACCAGCCGCTCGAACGGCACGTCCTGATGCGCGAACGCCGCCAGGGTGGACTCCCGCACCCGGGCCAGCAGCTCACGGAAGGTCGGGTTCCCCGACAGGTCGGTACGCAGGACGAGCGTGTTGATGAAGAACCCGACCAGGTCGTCCAGCGCCTCATCGGTACGGCCGGCGTTCGCGGACCCGATGGGCAGGTCGGTCCCCGCCCCCAGCCGCGACAGCAGCACCGCGAGCGCGGCCTGCATCACCATGAACGTGGTCACGCCTTCGCCCCGCGCCACCTCGACCAGCCGCGCGTGCACCTCGGCCGGCACCTCGATCGGCACGGTGTGCCCGCGATAGGAGGTCACCGCCGGACGCGGCCGGTCGAACGGCAGCTCCAGCTCCTCCGGCGCCCCGGCCAGGGCCTCCCGCCAGTACGCGACCTGCCGCGAGATCAGGCTGTCCTGATCCCGCTCGTCGCCGAGCGACTCGCGCTGCCACAACGCGTAGTCGGCGTACTGGACGGGCAGCGGCGTCCACTCCGGCGCCTTTCCCGCGCGGCGGGCGGCATAGGCGGCGGAGACGTCCCGGGCCAGCGGCGCCCGCGACCAGCCATCGCTGGCGATGTGATGCAACACCACCACCAGGACCCGTTCGTCCGGCCCCGCCTCGCACAACGACGCCCGAATCGGCAGGTCAACGGTCAGATCGAACGCCTCCGCGACCGCCTGCGCGACCACGGCCTCCAGTTCATCCGGGGCGACCTCGGCCACCGGCATGCGCCACACCAGCTCATCAGGGCTCAGCACCCGCTGGTAGGGCTCGCCGTCGGCGACCGGGAAGACCGTCCGCAGCACCTCGTGCCGCTCGATCACGTCCCGCAGTGCCAGTCCCAGAGCGGCTACGTCCACCTCACCCCCGAGCCGCAGCACGATCGGGATGTTGTAGGTGGCGCTCGGTCCCTCCAGCTGGCCGATGAACCACAGGCGCCGCTGCGCGAACGACAGCGGCACCCGCTCCGGCCGCTCCACCGCCGTCAACGGGAGACGGGCCGTGCCCGCGTCGTCCAGCCGGGCGGCCAGCGCGGCCACGGTCGGCGCCTCGAACAACACCGACAGCACCAGCTCCACGCCCAGCAGCGCCCGGACCCGGCTGACCAGCCGCACCGCCAGCAGCGAATGCCCGCCCAGCCCGAAGAAATCGTCGTCCACGCCGACCTCGGGCAGCCCCAGAACGTCGGCGAACGCCCGGCACAACAGCTCTTCGCGCACCGTGGCGGGAGCACGGCCCGCCCCGGCCCGCTGCTCGGGTGCCGGCAGGGCCTTGCGATCCACCTTGCCGTTCGCGGTCAGCGGCAGCGCGTCGAGCACGACCACCGCAGACGGCACCATGTAGTCGGGCAGCCGGTCGGCGGCGTAACGGCGCACCAGGTCGGACTGCACGTCCGCGCCCACGACATAAGCCACCAGACGGGGATCGCCTGGGATGTCCTCACGGGCGACCACCACGGCCTGGGACACCAGCGGATGCCCCGCCACCACGGCCTGCACTTCGCCCGGCTCGATCCGGAAACCACGGATCTTCACCTGGTCGTCGGCCCGCCCGAGGTACTCCAGGTTCCCATCAGCGCTCCAGCGTGCGAGGTCGCCGCTGCGGTACATCCGGGCGCCGGGCTCGTACGGACAGGCCACGAAACGCTCAGCCGTCAGATCAGTGCGGCCGACATACCCACGAGCCACCTGAACACCGGCGATGTACAGCTCACCCGCCACGCCGAGTGGCACCGGGCGCAGCCCGGCGTCGAGCACATACAGGCGGCAGTTCGCGATCGGCCGCCCGATCGGCACCGACTCCCCGACCTCGACACCCGCCCGCACCTCGAACACACAGCAACCCACCACCGTCTCCGTCGGCCCATACTCATTCACCACCACCGACTCCGGAGACCGCGCCAACCACGAACGGACAAGCCCGCCGGGCAACGCCTCACCACCCACCACCCACGTCCGCCCGACATCCCCCACCACCGACCCGGCCAGCAGACTCAGATGCGCTGGAACCACCTTGACCAGCCCCACACCAGGCAGAGCCTCCGCCAGCCCTTCATCGCTGACCACCACCGCCGCCCCCGATACCAACGGCACCCACAAGCTCGTCACCGTCAGATCGAAGGCCACCGACGTGTGCAACGGCGCGCCCTCACCCACCCCATAAGCCGCCGACGCCCACCCCACGTAATTCGCCAACCCCGCCTGTGTCACCACCACGCCCTTCGGCCGGCCCGTCGACCCGGAGGTGTAGATCACGTAGGCCACCTGCCCGCCGATCATCACGCGCTCCGGCTTCACGGCGGGCACGGCCGCCAGCCGCAGTTTCGTGACGGCGTCATCGAGCACCAGCAACCGCGCCCGGCCCGCCGGCAACTCCTCCGCGATCTCCGCGCTGGTGACCGTCAGCGTCGCGCGGCTGTCACCCAGCAGGAACGCGATCCGATCCACCGGCTGGCGCGGATCAATCGGCACATAACCCGCCCCCGCCTTCCACACCGCCAGCAACGCCACCACCAGATCAACACCACGCTCCAAACACACCCCCACCACCGACTCGGCACGAACCCCCTCACCGACCAGCACCTGCGCCAGCCGATTCGCCCGCTCCTCCAGATCGGCGTAGGTAACCTCCTCTGAGGCCAGCACCGCGACCGCATCAGGCCGAAGAGCCACCCGCGCCTCGAACAACTCCACCACCGGAACACCGGCATCCCCGGCAGTGTCGTTCCACTCCTCCAGCACCCGCCGCCGCTCCCCGGAATCCAGCACGTCCAAGGCGCTCAGCGGCAGCTCGGGCCCGCCGTCCAGCGCCGACTCCAGCGCGTGCACGAGGTTGGCCGTGGCGGTGCGCACCAGCCGTGCCACCGCGCGCGGGTCGATGGGCGCGACCGCGTCCACGGTCAGCGACAGCGCACCGCCGTCGTCGTTGACGGCGACGGCCAGCGGATAGTTGGTGCGGTCATGCGTGAAGACCGTGCGGATGCCCTCGATCCCGCCTCCGGGACGGCCGGCGCCGGTGTTGCGCCGATAGTTGAAGAACGAGGTGAACAGGGGCGTGTCACCGGCGACCCCGCTGGCCCGCTGGGCGACGGCCAGGGACGCGTGCTCGTGTTCCAGCAGCTCCCCGAGCTGGTCGCGCATCGCCGACACCGCGGTCAGCACGCCCAGCTCGTCCGTGCGCACCCGTACGGGAAGGGTGTTCATGAACGGGCCGGGCACGCGGTCGGAACCCAGGCCCGCGTTCATCCGGCCGAACAGCACGGTCCCGAAGACCACGTCGGCCCGGCCGCTGACGGCGGCGAGCGCACGGGCCCAGGCCACGTGCATCACGGCCGCGGGGCTCACGCCCATGCGGAGCGCGGCGTCACGCAGCCGTGCGGTGAGTTCCGGGGGAAGGCCGAGCTCTTCCCGCGCCACTCCGGCGCCGTCGCCGCGCGCGTCCACCAGCCCGTACGGCGCCGTCGGCTCCCGCACGTCGCCCAGCAGCCCGGCGAAGTACCGCGCATGTTCGTCCACCTCGGCCCCGCCGCGGGCCTGTGCCACGAAGGTGCGGAACGGCAGCGGCTCGGGCAGCGTGTCGCCGTGCCCGGTGAGGAACGCCTGCACCTCGTCGAGCAGGACTTCCTTGGCCGTGTGGTCCTGCACCATGTGGTGGATGCGGAGCAGGGCCAGCCACCGGCCGTCGCCGCCCGGCCTGGCGGCCGTGTGCACCCTGATCAGCGGGGCGCGGGTCAGGTCCATCGATGATCCGCCCGCCGCCACCAGCTCGGCCACCGGGTCCCTGCCGTGGCGGCCGAGGGTCACCTCCTCGACGGGCAGGACCGCGCGGCGCCACACCACCTGCACGGGTTCGCGCAGCCCGTCCCAGACGATCCCGGTTCTGAGGATGTCGTGGCGGTCCACCACGCGCCCCAGCGCGTCGAGGAAGGCGTCGAGCCGCTCGCGGGAGTCGAACTCCGCGACGGTCGGCAGCGCGTACGCGTCGTCGCCGCCGTCGGCCAGCAGGTGGTGGAAGAGCAGGCCCTCCTGCAGCGGCGCCAGCGGGTAGACGTCGGCGACGTTGGCCGCGCCGCCTTCGACGGTGGCGACGACGCGGTCGATCTCCTCGCTCGTCAGGTCCGTCAGCGGCAGCATCCCGGGTGTGATCTCGGTGGCTCCGGCCGGGATCAGGTTGTCCGGCACGGTGACCGGTGCCGCGCCCGACGACCAGGCGAGGCCGGCCGGGGTGGGGGCCTGGAACAGCGCACGTACCGACACCTCGACTCCGCGCTCGCGCAGCCGTTCCACCAGGCGGATGGCCAGCAGCGAGTGGCCGCCCAGCGTGAAGAAGTCGTCCTCCACGCCGACCTCGGGCAGCCCCAGCACCTCGGCGAAGGCGGCGCGGACGAGCTCCTCCCGGGCGGTCGCGGGGCGACGGCCGGCGCCGGCGATGTGCTCGGGGGCGGGCAGGGCGCGGCGGTCCAGCTTGCCGTTCTGCGTCAGCGGCAGATCGTCCAGGACGACCACGGCCGACGGGACCATGTATTCCGGCAGCCGGCCGGCCGTGAAGCCGCGCACGGATTCGGGGAGGCCGGCCGGGTCGCCGGTGGGCACGACGTAGGCGACCAGGCGGGTCTCGCCCGGCGTGTCCTCGCGCGCGACGACGACCGCGCGCGCCACCGAGGGGTGGGCGGCGACGGCGGCCTGCACCTCGCCCGGCTCGATCCGGAACCCGCGGACCTTGACCTGCTCGTCGGCGCGCCCGCCGAAGACGAGCCGGCCGTCCTCGGTCCACCGGACCAGGTCGCCGGTCCGGTACAGCCGCTCGCCCGTCTCGAACGGGGAGGCCACGAAACGTTCGGCGGTCAGGGCGGGGCGTCCCGCGTAGCCTCGGGCGACCTGCGCGCCGGCGATGTAGAGCTCGCCCGCGACACCGGGCGCGACCGGCTCCAGGAAGTCGTCCAGCACGAACATGCGGGTGTTGGTGAGGGGCCCGCCGAACGGCACCGCGCCGTCCCCTGCGGGGTCCACGCGCCCGGCCGCGGTGATCACGGTCCCCTCGGTCGGCCCGTACGCGTGGACGAGCCGCCGCTCCCGCGCCCAGGCCCGTGCCAGGCCGGGCGGGATGTCCTCCGAGCCCACGACCATCGCCCCGACGCCGGACAGGTCAGCCGGCTCCAGGACCGCCAGCAGCGAGGGCACCACGCTGGCCGACCGCACCCCGGTCGTCTCGACGAGGGAGCGCAGCAGGGCCGGCTCCGCTCGTTCGGCCGCGCTCGCCACCACGAGCGTGCCGCCGCACGCCAGGGTCACCGCCACGTCCAGCACCGACGCGTCGAACGCGAACGACGCGAACTGCAGCACCGGCACGCCCGGGCCGACCTCCATCAGCGGCCCGAACACCGAGACGAGGTTCGCGAGGGAGGCGTGCTCGACCGCCACGCCCTTCGGCCGCCCGGTCGAGCCGGAGGTGTAGATGACGTACGCCAGCTCACCGGCCCCTGCTCGCGCCGGCGGTTCCGTGGCCGGGCAGGCGTCCAGGCGGGGGTCGTCGAGCAGGACCACGTGCTCGGCGCCGAGTCCGGCCGGCTCGCGGTCGCTCACCAGCACCCGCGCCTCGCTGTCGGCCACGGCGAAGGCCAGGCGGTCGGACGGGTGCGCGGGGTCGAGCGGCACGTACGCGCCACCGGCCTTCCACACGGCCAGGATCGCGGTCACGATGCCGGCGCCGCGCGGCAGGCACAGGCCGACCACCGACTCCGGGCCGACGCCGAGCGCGTTCAGGTGGTGGGCGAGCCGGTTGGCGCGGGCGTCGAGCTCCGCGTACGTCACCTTCTCGCCCTCGAACACGACCGCGGCCGCGTCAGGTGTGCGCAGGGCCTGGGCCGCGAACAGCTCCGGCACCGTGGCCGGCGGGATCTCGGCTGCCGTGGCGTTCCACTCGACGAGCATCCTGCGGCGCTCGTCCTCGCTGAGCACGCCGGTCTCGCTCAACCGGGTCTCCGGCTCGCCGGTCAGCACCTCGATCACGCGGCGCAGCCGTTCGGCGAACAGCGCGGCCGACCTCGCGGTGAACACGTCCGCCGACACGATCACCGAGCCGCGCAGCCCGGCCGGTTCGCCTCCGCCGCCGAACAGCTCGCCGACGCTGACCTCCACGTCGAACCTCGACACCGCGCCGCCGCCGCCACCGGCGCCGCCGTCGCGGAGCCCGTCCGAGACGCCGCCGGCGCGCACGCCCGGCAGGTCGACGGCCGCCTGCGCGACGTTCTGCACGGTGAGCAGGACCTGGAACAGCGGGTGGCGGGCCAGCGAGCGGCTCGGCGTCAGCTCCTCCACGAGCTTCTCGAACGGCACGTCCTGGTGGGAGAACGCCGACAGGCTCGTCTCCCGCACCCGGGCGAGCACCTGGCGGAAGTCGGGGTCGCCCGACAGGTCGGTACGCAGGACCAGCGTGTTGACGAAGAAGCCGACCAGGTCCTCCAGCGCGACGTCGGTGCGCCCGGCCACCACCTGGCCGATCGGGACGTCGGCGCCCGCGCCCAGCCGCGACAGCAGCATCGCCAGCGCCGCCTGCACCACCATGTACGTCGTGACGCCCTCGGCCCGCGCCACCTCGGCCAGCCGCGCGTGCGCGTCCGCGGGGATCTCGAACGGCGCGCTGTGCCCGCGGTGCGAGGCGACCGGCGGGCGCGGGCGGTCGAACGGCAGCGCCAGCTCCTCCGGCGCCCCCGCCAGGGCCTCCCGCCAGTAGGCGAGCTGGCGCGACATGACACTTTCCGGATCGTTCTCCGCGCCGAGCAGTTCGCGCTGCCACAGGGTGTAGTCGGCGTACTGGACGGCCAGCGGCTCCCAGCCGGGGGCACGGCCCTCGCGGCGGGCCGCGTACGCCACGGAGACGTCGCGGGCTAGCGGCCCCTTCGACCAGCCGTCTCCGGCGATGTGATGCAGCACGACGGCCAGCACGTGCTCGTCAGGACCAGCAGAGAACAGCCGGGCGCGGATGGGCACCTCGGCGGCCAGGTCGAACGTGTACCCGAAGACGTCCTCGACCGCTCCTGCCAGATCCGCGGGCGTGGCGGAAGGGGGAAGATCGACGAGGCCGAGCGCCCAGTCGAGGCCGTCCATGCCGAGGATGCGCTGGTACGGCTCGCCGTCGGCCACCCCGATCACCGTCCGCAGCACCTCGTGCCGCTCCAGAACGTCGCGCAGCGCGGCGGCCAGCGCCCGCTTGTCCACCTGGCCCGTCAGCCGCAGCGCCACCGGGATGTTGTAGGTCGCGCTCGGGCCGTCGAGCCGCTCGATGAACCACAACCGGCGCTGTGCGAATGACAACGGAATCATCAAGACCCCTTTTGCTCACGTTGTCCAGTGACGTTCTTGGGGCGAAAAGCCGCTGAAGCAGAATTCGGCGAATTAAAAGAGTGAAACGGCGAAAACATGGGCACTGTCGTTTCGCCGGGGTCCACTATGGCGCATGCCGCGATGGATGAACAATGCCACGCTTTCGGCGCACTAATGCGCGGCGTTCAACTGCGCCGAGGCCGCAGTTGAACGCTTGCGGTAGCGCACGGAACCCGGTCTCGCGCTGTGCGCTGGGGGTCAGGCTGTGCGATCAGCGTCATACGACCGGCTGCGCCAGGCTCTGCCGCAGTGGGGCCGGTTCATCGGCCTGCGGAGCCATCGGCACTGGCGCGACGGACAGGCCGAGCCAGTCCAGGGCGTGGTCGACATCGGCCGTGACGCGGATGGCGGAACGTTCCTCCTGCGTGAGAAATCCCTCGGCGACCACGTGGTCGAGCATGGCGATCAGCGGGTCGAAGAAGCCTCCCTGGTTGATGAGGACGATGGGTTTCTCATGGATGCGAAGCTGGTTCCAGGTGGCGACCTCCATCAGCTCGTCCAATGTGCCGAGCCCGCCGGGGAGCACCGCGAACCCCATGGACAGGTCGTACATGAGCGCTTTCCTCTCATGCATGGTCCGGACGACGTAGATGTTGCCGGACGCGAGGTCCGGCTTCTCCCGCTCAAACAGGTGGTGCGGAATCACACCTGTCACGGATCCGCCCGCTGTGGCGACGGCGCCGGCGACCGCCCCCATGATCCCAACGCCGCAGGCGCCGTAGACCAGCCCTGCGCCTCGTCGCACCAATGCCTCGCCGAGCTTCTCGGCTACATCAAGGTATTGCGCTTGGACGCCCGCGCGAGCACCGCAGAAGACGCCGATGGCCTTGCCGCGAGCAGGACTTTTCAATGACATATTTTTCTCCAAAACGAGTCCGATGAGTCAAGGCGGCCATTCCCCGAGAAGGAGACCTAGAATGTCCCGCCGTATCTTTCGTCGTAGGCGAGTACGGACTGCAACAGCACGTTCGCGCCCGCTATCAGATCGTCCTCGGCGCTGTGCTCCTCCGGTGTATGACTGATGCCGCCCTTACTGGGCACGAAGATCATGCCTACCGGTGCGATGCGTCCGATGACTTGCGCGTCGTGGCCGGCGCCGCTCGGAAGAGAGAGGTGGCTCAGGTCCAGGCTCTCGCTCGCCTCGACGATGACGTCACGCAGACCCAGGTCGCAAGCGACGGCGGCCACCCTGTACTGGTCCTCCACCTCGATCGCCGTAGCGGTGCTCATGGCGATCTCCAGGACTTCGCCCCGGAGCCGCGAGATCGCCTGCCGCATGGCGGCGTCGGATACGTCCCGCAGATCCACCTGCATCGTGACGAGCCCGGGTACGACGTTCCAGGCGTTGGGGGCCAGCGAGAGCGAGCCAACGGTGGCGACCCGCACCGGCCCGTTCGGGTAGGCGAGGTCGCGGACCGCGAGTATCACGTGCGCCGCCGCCACGAGCGCGTCCTGGCGTAGCTCCATCGGCGTGGTCCCGCCGTGCGAGGCCTTGCCGCGTACGGAGACCTCGAGAGTCGACCGGCCCGTGATGGCCTCCACCACGCCTATCGCCACGTTCCGGCTCTCGAGCACCGGCCCTTGTTCGATATGCAGCTCCAGATAGGCGGCCACCCGGTCCGCGCTCCACGCGGCCCGGTCGAGCTGACTGGCATCGCCGCCCATGTCGAAGAGCAGATCTGCCACGGGTCTGCCGCGATCGTCCACCGCGGCCAGATCAGCTTCGTCGAGCGCGCCTACCAGCGCGTGCGCACCCCACATCCCACGGGTGCCGAACGCGCCTTCCTCGTTGTTGAAAGCCACGACGGCCAGGGGGTGGGACAGCGGGGTGCCGTGATCGTTGAGCGCGCGGGCGACTTCTATGGCCGCCAGGACTCCATACGCACCGTCCAGGGCGCCCCCGTTGGGCACCGTGTCGATATGAGACCCGAGCATGAGAGCCGGCAGGTCCTGACGTTCGCCCGGCCGGTAGCCGATGAGATTGGCCGCGCTGTCGACGCAGGTCTGCAGCCCTGCGTCGATCATGAGGTCGCGAACCAGCTCTCGGCCGCGGGCATCCTCCGCGGTGAAGGCGAGTCTGCTGACGCCGCCGTCGGCCGTGGCGCCTATCGCGGCGAGGCTTCGTACACCGGCCAGTAACCGATCGCCGGCGACTCGCATGGTCCGGGCCGAACGCGTCGTTACTCTATCTCTCATGATTACCCACTAACCCGTTTCGATAGGCGACGGCGGCCATTTGCGGTCGGTCGATCTGTCGTCGGCGGCACCTGAAAACCGGCTACTGACCTTTGTTTCCTGGCCGGTTCGTCGCCGAGGAGGTCAGGCGTCCGGCCAGCTCGGCCAAGTCGCGGCTGTTCGGAATATCTGCTATCGCCAGGTCGAGACGGAGGTCTTTGTTGATCCTGAGGGCCATCCTGGTGGCCAGGATCGAGTCACCGCCCAGGGCTGCGAAGTTGTCCTCCACGCCTATCGGCGACACCCCGAGCAGGTCTTCCCAGATGGCGGCGAGCGCCAGCTCCATGGGGGTGCGGGGCGAGCTGAACGTGGTCGCCGCCTGTCCTCGCCGCTCCCGGGGATCGGGCAGAGCCTTGCGATCGACCTTTCCATTCGCGTTGAGCGGCACGGCGTCTATGGCGTGCAGCGCCGACGGCATCAGATAACCGGGCACCCGGTCGGCGAGATACGCCATGAGCTCTTCGGCGCTCACCTCTCCGCGGGGCACGTAGTAGCCGACCAGCCGGCGCTGGGAATTCGTGCCGAGAATCGCGGCCACGGACTGCGCGACGGACGGGTGCTCGGCCAGCACGGACTCGACCTCGCCCGGCTCGACCCGATAGCCGTTCAGCTTCACCTGGTCGTCGACCCTGCCCAGGAATTCCAGGTTTCCGTCCGGCAGCCATCTGCCCAGATCGCCGGTGCGATACATCCGGGCACCGATGCGGCCGCCGATGAAAGGATCCGGCAGGAAGCAACTCGCCGTCAGCGCCGGACGGCCGGCGTAGCCACGCACCACGCAGTCTCCGCCGATGTAGAGCTCTCCCGCGACGCCCACCGGCGCGGGATTCATCGCCGCGTCCAGCACGTACATCGTGGTGTTCGGAATGGCTTGCCCAATGGGGAGCAGATCGCGCTCGACGCGGCCCTGGGTATGGAAGACGCAGTTGCCCACCGAGGCCTCCGTCGGACCGTACTCATTGAGGACGACCGTGGCCGGGTCCAGCCGCCGCCAGTGGGCAAGATTGCGGCTGGGAAAGGCGTCGGCGCCGACGACGAGGGTGCCGGCGAGGTTCCTGGCCGCTGTCGGCCCGAGCGCTTCAGAAAGAAGGTCCAGGTGGCCCGGGGTCATCTTGATGAAATTGAACGGCGCCAGCCGCTCCAGCCGGGAGCCGAGTTCGTGGACCGGCAGCGTCTCCGGCAGCATGCAGACGCGTTCGCCCATGATCAGCGGGGTGTAGATGTTGGGCACGATCATGTCGAAGGAGAAAGAGGAGAACACCGGTGCCCCGCCGCTTCCTCGGCTCGCGTACTCCTCGACGCACCAGTTCAGATAGTTGACCAAGCCGGAATGCGGAACCTGGACGCCCTTCGGCCGGCCGGTCGATCCAGACGTGTAGATGACGTATGCCAGGTTGTCAGGCGTGCTCAGCGGGCCGAGGTCATGAGCGGGATGACGAAGAATATCCGCGGCCCGCGCATCGGTGCAGAGAACCCGCCAATCTCCCTTCGGAAGCCGTGCCGCGAAGCGCTCTTGGGTGACGACGAGGCCGGCCTGGGCGTCCTCAAGCAGAAAGCGAAGCCGTTCTTCCGGGTAGCTCGGGTCCAGCGGCAAGTAGGCGGCACCGGACTTGAGCACACCGAGCAAGGTGACGATCATGTCCGCGTCTCGCTCGGCATAGACGCCGACCAAGGTCTCCGGTCCGGCCCCGAGGTCGCGCAGCTCCCGCGCAAGCCGATTCGCCCTGGCATTGAGCTCGGTATAACTGAGCTCGGCTTCGTCGCTCAGCACCGCGAGCGCGTCCGGAGTCTTGACGACCTGCTGCTCGATGAGCTCGTGCACGCATCCCCGACGTGAATAGTCGCGGACCGGCCCGTTCCAGTCCACCAGCATGCGTTCTCTCTCCGCGGTGCTCAGCGGGGAAAAGACGTCATGCAGGCCGTCCGGTTCGGCCATCGCGGTCAGCGTCGCGAAATAATAGTCGCGGATCGTCGTCGCCTGCGCGTCGTCCAGCTTGCCTGACGGATAATCCAATGCCAAGGACAATCGCCCGGACCGGGAATCCTGGAGGAACCGCGTCGAGAGGGTGAAGTTGTTGGGCTCGATCCGATGCGTGATCGAAACGTCGATGGCGCTGCCGTCCAACCAGGTGTCGCCGTATTCAAACATGGAGTCGAACAGCTCGGCGCCGTCCAGGTCCGACGTAATCCGGGAAAGCGGGTATCGACCGTACGGGAGCATGTCCTCTCCGCGGCCGGACACCCGGCGCACCAGATCCAGCCATCGTCCTCCTGACACGTCCACCCGGAGCGGCAGGACGTTCAGGAAAAGGCCTCCGGCCGCATGGGAGGAAGGGCTGTGCATGGCCACTCCCGTGGCGACGTCACTGTCGCCGGTCAGCAAGCTCAGCACTTTCAGATGCGCCGCCAGCAGGACGTCTTTGACCGGCACGCCTGCCGTACGGCTCAGGTCGCGCAGCGCGTCGCCGATTCCGTCCGGGATGGGCGACTCGATCGACCTGTACGCGGTGGCGTCGCCGGCGCTCATCGGCGCGAAGGTCCGGGCAGCCGCCGCCGGCAAGGGCTTCGGGGCGTAGCCGAGGAGGTGATCCCGCCACCGCTTGCCGTGCTCCGCGCCGTCGATGGCCGCCCGCTCCGCGGAAATGAACGCCGGGAAGATTTCGGCAGGTGGAGCGGAGATCGCGGCATCCGAATCGGCAAGGAGGTCCACGTAACGGCGCAGCGTCTCGTCCAGTATGCGAAGCAGGCTCTCCCTGTCGAGAATCGCCTGGTGATGCATGACGGTCCACTGGAACTCATCCTCCGCCCAGCGGTGCAGCATGCAGCGCAGGAGTGGCGCCGTGGCGAGATCGAATGGCCGACGCCCTTCGGCGCGAAGCGCGGCGCGGAGATGCTGCTCCCGCTCCGGTTCTGAAACGCCCGGCAGATCGTGGACCTCGCGCGGCACCGTCGCCACCGCGTGCACGAGCTGCATCGCCTCGCCGTAGGTGGTCAGGTCGAAGGAGGTCCGTAGGACGGCATGTCTGTTCACCACGTCCTGGACGGCCTGATCGAACAACTCCAGGTCGAGCCCGGCCCCGCGCACGCGCAAACTGCAGGCATTCAGGTAAATTAATTCGGCTCCGCCTGACAGCGCGTGGTAGACGATGCCCAGCTGCAGCGCGGACATGGGATAGGCATCCGAAAGCGCATGGGGCAGCTTGGCGCGGTCCGCGCTTTTTACGAGCGAGAACGGTTCGAGTGCGGCAGTGCTGTCTGCCGGCCTGATCACCGCGGAAGTGTCCCTCATTCTCACACTCGCCTTTCACAGGTCCTGCGGGGACGACGATGCCGTTCGCAGGCGTACGCTGCGGCGCCCTCGTCCAATGACGTTCTCGAGGCGGAAAAGCCGCTGAGGCGGAGCTCGGCAAATTAAAAGAAAATGGTGACGCGGTGAAAGCATGAATCACCGGCCTGGGCATTGTCGTTTCGCCGGGGTCCACTATGGCGTATGCCGCGGCAAATGAACAATGCCGCACATTCGTCTGCGCAGGATCGCGATGCCGGCCAGGCATTCCCGCCGGATGCCAAAGTAAGTTTCGTGAAAGCCGCAGGCTGATGCGCGGCGTTCAACTGCGCTGGGGCCGCAGTTGAACGCTCTCGCGGAGGCGGTCGTCAGCGGTCGCGCATGGGGCGCAGGGTGGGCCTGGTGCTCTTCTCCTCGCCGAGCTGCTGCGCGAGGCTCGCGACCGTCGGGGCGTCGAACAGCGTACGAACCTGGATGTCCACCCCGAGCAGGGCGCGGACGCGGCTGACCAGGCGGACGGCGAGCAGGGAGTGGCCGCCGAGCTCGAAGAAGTCGTCATCCACGCCGACGCCTTCGACCCCGAGGACCTCGGTGAACGCGGCGCACAGCGCTTCTTCCCGTGGATTGGACGGCCCGCGTCCGGCGCCGGCCGTGGCGGCGAGATCGGGAGCGGGCAGAGCGCGGCGGTCCAGCTTGCCGTTCCCGGTCAGCGGCAACGCCTCCAGCACCACCCACGCCGACGGCACCATGTGCTCCGGCAACCGCTCGGCCGCGAACCTCCGCACGACGGACGGCAACTCCGTCACACTCTCCGCATCACCCGCCACCAGATACCCGACCAGCCGCACTTCCCCCTCCTGGCGAGCCACCACGACCACCTGATCCACCCCGGGACAGCCGGCCAGCACAGCGGTGACCTCACCCGGCTCCACCCGGAACCCACGGATCTTCACCTGATCGTCCACCCGGCCCGCGAACACCACCTCACCGTCGCCGGTCCAGCGGGCGCGGTCGCCGGTGCGATACATCCGCCCGTCCTCGAACGGACACGCCACGAACCGCTCAGCGGTGAGAGCCGCACGGCCGAGGTAACCACGGGCCAGCTGCGCACCGGCGATGTACAGCTCTCCGATGACACCCGGCGGCACGGGAGTGAGGTGATCGTCCAGCACATACAGGCTCGTGTTGGCGACCGGCGTGCCGACCGGGACCCGTCCTCCGTGCAGGCGGGTGGTGGCCACGCCGATCGTCGTCTCGGTCGGGCCGTAGTGGTTGAACACCGCACACCCACGCTGCTCGGCCACCGCCAGCAGCTCATCCACCCAACCCGGCGCGGCAGCCTCCCCGCCCAGCACCAACGACCGGCCAGGCAGCAACTCAGCCGACGCACCCAGAGCCGCCAGATGCGAAGGAACCATCTTCACGAAGTCGATGCGCCGCTCCCTCAACAAGGTGCCGAGCGCGACGGGATCGGTGGCCGCCTCCTCACCCACCACGTGCAACTGCCCACCCGTGGTCAGGCTGGCGAACACCACCGTGTTCCCCAGATCGGTCGCCTGACCCTGCACCAGCGCATACCGGCCACCATCCATACCAAGCCGACCAGGCACCGAACCCACATAATTGGCCAGCGCCGCCTGCGTCACCACCACACCCTTCGGCCGGCCCGTCGAACCAGAGGTGTAGATGACATACGCCGCCTGGAAACCGTGCACCACCCGCTCCGGCCGGATCGCGGCGGCGGCCGACAGGCGCAGCTTGGTGAACGTGTCATCCAGCACCAGCATCCGCGCCCGCCCCGACGGCAACTCCTCCGCGATCTCCTCACTCGTAACCGTCAGCACCGCACGACTGTCAGCCAGCAGG
>NZ_BAABDQ010000076.1:0-29429 GCF_039539705.1 Nonomuraea rosea
CTTGGGTGATGTAGCGGTAGAGCAGGTTGAGGCTGCCGGTGTAGCCGAGCTCTTTGATCTCGCGGAACAACTGCTGCACGGGAACGGCCGGGTCGGCGGCGCGCCGCTCGCGCAGGTGATCACGGTAGGGATCGACGAGAGTGGGCCGGTAGCGAGGAGCGCGGCGCAAAGCTTCGGGCTCGCGGGTGCGGGCGTAGCGTTTGACGGTGTTGAGGGACAGGTTCAGGCGGCGGGCGCACTCCAGGAGGCCGACGCTCTTGCCCAGCAGGTCATGGATCTGCTGCCAACGCTCGCGGGTGGTCTGTTCGCGAACGCCGGCGGGCCGGGACGGGTTGACCGTGGCCCAGCAGGCGCTGTGGGAGCGAACCTCAGCGAGGGTCTTGTCGCAGAAATTCGCCCACAGGTGCCATCGGTCCCCAACCTGCACCGCATCGGGCAGGGCACGTCGAACCGCCTCACCGTACGCGCCCGACCCGTCACGGCAGACGATCTCGACCCCAGGGTGGGATCGCAGCCACGCCTCCAGCGCATCGGCACTGCGGCCGGGCATGACATCGATCCGCTCGCCAGTTTCGGCGTCGATCAGGATCGTGGCATAACGGTGCCGGCGCTTGAGAGCGAAGTCATCAACACCCAGCACGCGCGGGATCCGCAGCGGGGGCAGCGGCAGCCGCACCAGCAGTCGCAGCGCTGTGGACCTGGAGATCGTGACGGCCAGGACCGTCGAGAGCCGAGCCCCGCCCGGCCGGCCAGTTCCTTGACCACCGCGCTTAGCTGGCCAGTGAGCCTGCTGGTTCGACGCTGATAGCGCTCGAGCAGCCCAGGAACCTGCTCGCGGAACGTCTGCCGAGGGCATGCCCACTCCGGGCAGACCAGACGCCGTACCTGTAGCGACACCACTACCCGCCGCCCGTCGACCGGCACATCCGTGACCGTCCGGCTCGCGTAGCCGTGCACCCGACCGGTCAGCGCCCCACACACCGGGCACGGCACCGGCTCATCGCGAGTACGGGCCATGACCCGAATGAGGTCATCCTCGTCCTCTACTCCCTCGATGACCAGGGCAGACAGCCCCGAAAACACCACACCTGTAAGATCGTCGATCTTCGGCACGGCCCAGCCTGGCAGGTGAGCACCCAGCGCCACCACCGATTACGGGCCAGAGCCGAAAACCACACACCCGTACAGTCCCGGATCAGGCCATTGCTTCGATGGTGATCAGACCGAGGAAGGCAGGACCGACCAGCAGAAGGCATCCGTAGAACCCGTAGTCGTCAGGGCCGATGTCGAACGGCACGCCAATTCCATATGCGAGAGGACGGACGTTGCTGAAGCCGCTGGTGACCTGCCGCGTCACTGTGTCGAACAGGTCGCGGCCCAGCAGGGCCACCAGGCGGTCGCCGGGGAAGCGCGGTCGGGGATCGTCTTCGGGGCCGTAATCGCCGATCTGCCGCATTGCCCAGGCACCGCTTCTCGCCAGCCCCAGATTGTGCTCTTCGAAGTCCGCCAGGAACCTGGCCAGAGTCTCCTCGTCCAATCGGCGGGGACCAGTGATGTCCTCGTCCTCCCACCACTCCTCGCGCAGCAGGTCGGCGCAGGGCGCGGATTCACACCACCAGGTGCGGAACGTGGCGTCAGCGTCCGGGGACTGGCAGTCGAGATTCAGGCCGTGCGGTCCGACCTTCACGGTGACCTTCATCCGGTCGTTGTTGGTCAGCCAGACGTACTCGCCGAGCACCTCCGCAGTGCACGCGACACGAACGCCGAGGTCCGCATGCCGGTACTGCTGTTCGGTCAGGGCGCGGCGCGGGTCGGTCGTCCGGGTCAGCAGACGTGCGGGATCTGGCCAGCGTCCAGCCTTGTGAAGCGGGGATAAGGACGCGGCGGAAGCCACCGACAACCGGAAGGTCTCGCCGCCCAGGTCGCGACCAAGCAGATGCACCTCGTCACTGAGCGCAGGACCGTCCGGGCGGGCCGCCACCGTCACACGCACCCAGTCGTTCATGAACGAATGCACAAACATCTCTCTGACCAACTCGGCAATGAGTTCTCTGGCGGGTTCACCCAACTTTCCAGGAACGGCGTTCAGCTGGCTCGTCAGCAGCAAACCGGCCTCGTGGGCGACCTCTTCCGGCGGCCGGGCCGCCGCCCAGCCCCCCTCCCGCCAGCCCCGGTCCAGCGCGTGATTCAGCGGCTGGACAGCCACTGGATGCCGGAGCCCGGCGCGCCCCGCACCAGTGAACGTCTGCGGGAAACCCCCATATCGGGCGACTTCGGTCAGCTCCGGTGTGGTCATCCAGGGACGCTCTTCAGGAGTCGCCGCCGTCCCGCTGATCGCGGCGAACCGGAAGGCGGCCAGCCCGGTCTCGCTGTCCACAGGTCCCCACCGCTGGAGCAGATGGGCCGCGGCGGCCAGCCACCTGTGCGACCAGTGCACCATCGACATACCTGCCATCACCAGACCATGCCTCACCAGCCACAAAAGATCACGCACGAACCCTAGCCAAGCCGGAAGGAACAAGCGAGGCCACATTCGAGTCACATAACCATCGTCAGACCCACCGTATCGACACCAGCGGTCCCTCCAACCTGGGAAACGATCACGCCGTCCTCGGGAAGCGATCTTCAAGCTTCCCTCTGCATCCCAGGTCAGATGCACTCGTGAACACCCCTTCACCGGCCAGGTCGCCTTCGTCACCGGAGCCGGCTCCGGAATGGGGCTGGCCACCGCCCGCGCCTTCGCCGAGTCCGGGGCCGCCGTCGCCCTCACCGACATCAACGCCGAGGCGCTGGAGGCCGCCGCGAAAGATCTCACCGACGCGGGCCACCGGGTGCTCGCCCTCACCTGCGACGTCAGCGACGAGGAGCAGGTCGCCGCCGCCGCCGACCGCACCGTCGAGACGTTCGGCCGCCTGGATGTGGCCTTCAACAACGCCGGCATCCAGATCCCGCCCTGCGACGCCGCCGACGACCCGGTCGAGGTCTTCGACCGGGTCAACGCCATCAACCTGCGCGGCGTCTGGGCGTGCATGAAGCACGAGCTGCGGCACATGCGCGCCCAGGGCAGCGGCGCGATCGTCAACTGCTCCTCCCTCGGCGGCCTGGTCGGCATCCCCGGCCGCGCCGCCTACCACGCCTCCAAGCACGGCGTCATCGGCCTCACCAAGAGCGCCGCACTCGAATACGCGCCCCGCGGCATCCGCATCAACGCCATCTGCCCCGGCACCATCGACACCCCCATGATCTCCGACATGATCGTCAAAGGGGAGCTCGACCGCGCCCAGGCCGAAGCCGACCAGCCCATCAACCGGCTCGGCCGCGCCGAGGAGATGGCCCAGGCGGTGCTGTGGCTGGCCAGCCCGGGGGCGAGTTTCGTCATCGGCGTCGCCCTGCCCGTCGACGGCGGCTACGTGGCCCGCTGACCAGCCGCCCCACGCCTCTGTTGCAGCAACCGGTAGCCGGCGGCACCGAGCCTGGCCGTTTCGGTGTCGCCGGTAATGGCGCCCGAGAAGTCGACGCACGCTCGGCCTGCTGCTGCGCCGCCGCTTGGTGCGCGGCCACGAGGACCCATTCCGGCCTCATGGCCCGCCGACTTCGTACGAGGGGTGCGTCCGTACCTCACCTCACCCACTACGGTCGCCGACCTCACCTGACTGCATGATGTGCGCGATGCGCCAGAGACCGAGCCAGCTGTCAGGAAAGATCGACTCGTCCACCAGCGCGGAGTGGGCTTGGGGATCAGGATCGGCACACGCGTCGGCGCAGATGCTTACCCGGTAGCCGATATCGTGGGCCCACCGCGCAGTCGACAACACCGTGCCCGAGGTCGCCACTCCGGCGATGACGACTTCACCGACCCCGGCAGCCTGAAGCCGCTCGTGCAGGTCGGTGGTGGCGAACGCGGCGAACGATGTCTTGGCCAGGACGGGCTCGCCGTGCCGTGGTGCCATCAACTCATGGATCTGCTCTCGCATCGGCCCTGGCACGACGTGGAACACCGGCATTCCGGCGCGCCTTGCCGACTCCAAGGCCCGAGCCGCGTGGTGGACGACGGCGGGATCATGACTGTAGTTCTCGACGATGTAGGTCACGAAGTCCAACGCCAGGAACGCCGGCAACGCCTTGGTTTCCGCGCTTGCTGTCATCTGCACATCTCCTCCAATGGGGGCTAGGCCCGCGGACTCTGGCTCCACGCCTGCGCCCGCGCGCCGTGAGAGCCGATGGGGGCGGCCGTCTTAAACGGAGACAACTCCCCGCTTATGCTGACGCTAGCATAAGCGGGGACGACCCTCCGGCTAGATGTGATCGAGGAGCTGATCTGTGTGCCGGCAGAAGATCGGCCCCTGCGTGCCGACGCCCGCCGCAACCGGGACCGAATCCTGGAGGCCGCGCGGCATGCCTTCGCTGTCGAGGGGTTGTCCGTGCCGCTGGATGAGATCGCCCGCCGCGCCCAGGTGGGCTCGGGGACGCTCTACCGCCACTTCCCCACGAAGGAAGCGCTGTTCGAAGTCGTCATTCAGGAGCGCCTGCGACATCTCATCGAACAAGCCCGCCTGGCCGGCACCGCACTCGACAGGACCGGGGCGCTGTTTGCCACCATCGACGCGATCGTCGCCGACGCACAGGCCAAGGCTGAGCTCATCGATGCCCTGACCGGCGCCGGCATCGACATCCACAGCACGATCGCGGCAATGACGGCCGAACTGCGCCAGCAGATCGCCGGACTCCTCGCCCGAGCGCAGGAGCACGGCGCGGTCCGGCGCGACGTCGGTCCCGCCGAACTGATGGCCCTCCTCGGCGGCGTCATCCTCGCGCTACGCCGGCCGGCGGACCAGCGTGTGAATCCCACGCTCGCTTTGGCCGTCTTGCGGGACGGACTGCGCCCGAACCAGGCCGGGGCGCCGGAGGCGTCGTAGCACGAGCACCGCACGCCGCCCGCATCCGGCCCACCTGATCAGCCTGCCGGTCAGGTGGCTTTGCGCTATGGCGGCTCAGCGCACTACTGGGGGCTGGCAATACACACTCCCAGCAACGGCAAGTACGAAGCCGCGCCCTGGTTCGCCGGGACCCCGCAGGATGCTCTCGACTTGGTCTGCGACCTGCCGCCTGCGTGTGCTGCGCGAGCTACGCGACCGCGGCACCATCGCGGCCACCGCGGGGGTGTTGCACCTGACCCCGTTTGCAGTCTCCCAGCAGTTGGCCACGCTCTCGCGTGAGGTCGGTGTCCGGTTGCTCGTCAGACAGGGCCGTGGAGTACGCCTCACGCCGGAGGCGGGGCTGCTCCTTGAGCACGCAGCCGTGTTGCAAGCCCGGCTGGAGCGGGCGCGGGCCGAACTCACCGATCTGGCCGCGGGAGAGCTCGGTCATCTGCGGATCGGAGCCTTTGGATCTGCGATCGTCAACTTGGTGGCGCCGTCCTTGCGGCGGCTGCACGAGGAACGACCCCGTCTGACTGTGTCGGTGCGGGAGAGTGACCCACCGAACTGCTTCACTCTGCTGGACGCGAGTAATCTCGATCTAGTGATCACCGTCGACTACCGAGGCGGCCCGACCCGCGTGGATGTCCGATACCACCGGATCGACCTGCTGTCCGATCCGTACGACGTGGCGATGCCTATCCGACACAGGCGAGCCGGGGCGGAGAAGATCGAACTCAGCGACCTTGCGACGGAGCCCTGGATCCTTGGCGCGGAGTCCGGCCCTTGCGGGGAGATCGCCTTCGCCGCCTGCAACGCGGCTGGTTTCAACCCCGACATCCGCCATCGGGTCAATGATTGGAACGCCGTGCTCGCTCTGGTCGCTGGTACCGGCGGCGTCGCTCTCATCCCACGCCTGGCGGCCACCAACGTCCCTGACGGAGTCATCCTGTGCGAGGTCGCGCGGACCGCCCCAGCGCGCCGGATCTACGCGGCGGTGCGTGCGGGCGCCGAACACGGGGTCAGCATCGCGTCGATGCTGACGTGTTTGAGAGACACGGCGGCACAGAAAATTATCTAGTGCTGTCTGCTGCAGTCCTCAAAGCGATCGACGTGCTCCTCCACATGAATGAATGTGGAGGATTCCTGCGCTGCTTACGCAACAGCTCGCGACGCGGTGTTCCACGTGGTGGATCAGCAGGCATGGCATCGCCTCGCCAAGTGGATTCACGACAAGCACTCCGGCTCAGTTGGAGTGAACTGCGCTGCCGGTTCTGCCGACCGGGAACCTGGACGATCGCCTATAACGGGACCGAGTTCACCGGCGCATCCGGCGTCAAGGTGACCCACTACCGCTATCGCGGGAGCACCATCCCGACTCCGTGGACTCCGAGGTCGACAGCCACCGCGATCGACGGCTGACCAGCGGGAAAGCACGTGGAGCGCCCGATGCCGAGAGATTGGCACGTCGGGTGCGGCGGGCGGGCCAGGGAAACGGATCAGCCGAAAGGCTGACACCGCGCCCCGGTCCGACCCGACCTTGCTGCATGTGGCCCACCTGGAGGACTACCGGCGGATGATGGGTGCCCAGCTCAACATCGGCGAGGGCCGCGACGGCCTGGCCCGGCGCGTCTTCTTCGGCAACCTCGGCCAACTGCGCCAGGGCTATGCGAAGGGCATGGAAGACTCGTGGACCGAAACAGTGTGGGCTTTCCCCTCTCCTACCTGTGGCTGTACGCACAGTGACGATGGACGTTGGGCGGGCTGCGGGAGGCGTCCTGCGCGCTCGGCCTCGGCCTCAACGCGATCGTCTGGTTGAACACCGTCTACATCGATGACGCTTTACATCAGCTGCGCGTGCAGGGCTATCCGGTGCTGGATGACGACATCGCTCGGCTCAGCCCATTCGTCAGGCGACACATTAATGTGCACGGCGGGTATTCCTTTCAACGTCCGCAACTGAGCGGCGGGCGACGGGCGTTGCGTGATCCTGAGGCCGACGACGCCGACGACGAGGATCGACGGTGGCCCGGCATGTTCCCTCCCAACATGCCGTGAGCCTGCGCTCCTACTGCCCTGGCAGTAGGAGCGGTGCCTGCACTGGCACGACGACATGGCCGGTCGGGTCAGACACCCTGGAGCCCATGTCGAACAGCTTGCGGACGGTCAGACCTGGAGCCCGCGGTGAGTGATCTGGTGTGGGTGACCGTTCTTTTTGTGCTGTCCGGGATCGGGTACGTCGCGGCCGCTCGCGCGCGCAAGAACGACGCCGATGCGACGGCGCGGGTGTATCGCCTGCTGGTGCCGCTGTTGCTTGCCGGTGTCGGTGCCGGGTTGCATGTGACGGCGCTGTGGATGCTGGCGGGCATGAGCGGCGGGTACGCGGAGTGGTAGTTGCCACCGCTCAGCGGCATCGACGTCGGGCGGATCGGTCGGCTCACAGCCTTGCCGAACACCGAGAGCCGCTGGTGGGGGGCCGCGGTGAGTGACCTGATAGGGCTGATCGTGTTGTCCGTGCTGTCCTCAATCGGGTACGCGGTTGCCGCCGTGGCCCAGGAGCGTTACGCCGAGGTGAGGCGGGGCGTGCGTCGCTGGGTCGTGCCGCTGCTGCTCAATGGGGCCGGTGCGGGGCTGCATGTGGCGGCGCTGCCGTTGGGCGCCATCGGTGTGGTCCAGGCGCTGGGGGCGCTCACGCTCGTCTTCGCCTTGCCGATCGCCGCGGCGCGGCGGCGCGGCCGAGTGGCCAGGGCCGCGTGGGGGCACGCGTGGCTCACCGTCGCCGCTCTGGCCGGGCTGTTCATCCTCACCACTCGCGGGACGGCCGCCTTGTCTGCTTGCGCAGTGCTGTGGCTGGCCGGCGGCGTCGTTGCGGTGATCGGCACGCTGGCGCTCACCGCCCGGCACGTCGTTGCGCCGCTCGCGCGCAGCCTGTTGCTCTCGGCAGCGGCGGGAATCGCCTTCGGGACCGCATCGGTGCTGACCAAGGCCCTCCTGGCCGACGCGCCCGACAGCGTGCTCACCAGCAGGTGGTTGCTGGCCGGCGGCATCGTCGCAGGGCTGTCCTTGGCCGGGCAGATCCTCAGCCAGCACTCCTACCGTGGCGCGGGCCTGGCCGCCCCCTTGGCCATGGTCAGTGTCGTCAACCCTGTTCTCGCCTGCGTCATCGGGTTGTGGCTGCTGGATGACGGCGTCCGCTTCGGTGCGGCCGGCGCCGTCCTGGCGGTCGTGTTCGCCTTGGCCACCGTCCGCGGCGTCGTCGGCCTGGCGGCCCAATCCCACCCTGCGGGGACCCGTGCGGCGGCTGCCAGCCCGGCTTGTCCGGCTGAGGCCTCTCGGACCTCGTGAGCGCGTCCCGCCGCCACCGGGCCGAGCCTGCGGGACGGGCGGGCTCGGCCGGGCGGCGAGGACGTGACAGACCGGCCCCGCCGTGCCTACGGCCGTGGCGCGGTTGGGGGCGGCGGCTACTGCGATTTCAGTAGGCCAAGTGCCAGCAGCCGCATGACGACGGGACAGGCCGAGACCGGAAAGCCTGGCGAGGTACCTCTCTCAACACCTGGAGACCTCCGTCCCGTGGCTACTTTCCTTTATCGACTCGGCCGTATGGCCTTCCGGCGACGCTGGTACGTCACCATCGTCTGGCTGGCGATCTTCGGCGCCGTCGCGTTCGCCTCGACCACCGCCGGCGACCCTCCGCCCGATACCGGCTCCATGCCGGGCATCGAGGCGCAGAACGCCTATGACCTGATGGCGCAGCGCTTCCCGGGCGCCTCCGACGGCGCCGACCGGGCCACCGCCAAGATTGTCTTCGTAGCTCCCGAAGGGCAGAAGATCACCGACACCGGCAACCGGGCGGTGATCGAGAAGCTGGTCGCCGAGGCGCCGGCGGGCAGCAGCCAGGTCGCCGGCGCGGTGAGCCCGTTCCGGGCGGGCACGGTCAGCGAGGACGACTCCACCGCGTACGCGAGCATCACCTACAAGGTGCCGTCCAAAGAACTCACCGAGGACACCAAAGCCCACCTGCAGCAGGCCGTCGACGAGGCGCGGGACGCGGGCCTGACGGTGGACGCCGCCGGGTCCGTCCTGGCCTCCTCCCCGGCGGCGGGCGGCCTGAGCGAGGTGGCGGGCATCGTGATCGCCGCGCTGGTGCTGCTGGTCACGTTCGGGTCGATGGTGGCCGCCGGGCTGCCGCTGCTGACCGCCGTGCTCGGAGTCGGCATCAGCATGGTGGCGATCATGGCCCTCGGTTCCACGCTCGGGCTGTCCACGACGAGCAGCAGCCTGTCGTCCATGCTGGGGCTGGCGGTCGGCATCGACTACGCCCTGTTCGTGGTCTCCCGCTACCGCGAGGAGCGGGGCCGAGGGCACCAGCCCCGGCAGGCGGCCGGGTTGGCCGTGGGCACCGCCGGCTCGGCGGTGGTCTTCGCCGGGCTCACCGTCGTCATCGCCCTGGCCGGGCTGTCGGTGGTCGGCGTCCCGACGCTGACCAAGATGGGGCTGAGCGCCGCCGGGACCGTCCTGGTCGCGGTGCTCATCGCGCTCACCCTGGTCCCGGCGCTGCTCGGCTTCTTCCCCGACGCCGTCCTGTCCCGCCGGGCCCGCAGGAGCACGACCGGTCACACGGAGAGCAGCGGCAACGCGGGGACCCGCTGGGCTCGCTTCGTGCTGCGCCGCCCGGTGCCCGTACTCGTCGCCTCCCTCATCGGGCTGGGCGTGCTGGCCGTACCGATGCTGGACCTGCAACTGGGCATGCCGGGCGATGAGACCAAATCCACCGCCACCACCGAACGCCGCGCCTATGACGAACTGGCCGAGGGCTTCGGCCCCGGCTTCAACGGCCCGCTGACCATCGTCGTCGACGCCGGCAACACCGGCGAACCCGAGACAGCGGTGCGGGCCATCGCCGACGAGATCGACGCCACCGAGGGGATCGTGTCGGTCTCCGAGGCGAGGTTCAACCCGGCCGGCGACACCGCAATGTTCACCGCCACCCCCTCCACCGCCCCCACCAGCCAGCAGACCATGGACCTGGTCAACCTCATCCGCGAGCAGCGGCCGGCGACCGAGGCCGGCACAGGGGCGACGTTCATGGTCACCGGCACCACCGCCGTCAACATCGACGTCGCGCAGAAGATGCAGGGCGCGCTGATCCCGTATCTGGCCGTCGTGCTCGGCCTGGCCTTCCTGCTGCTGATGGTGGTCTTCCGCTCGCTGCTGGTCCCGCTCAAGGCCGCCCTCGGCTTCCTGCTGTCGGTGCTCGCCTCCCTCGGCACCGTCGTCGCGGTCTTCCAGTGGGGCTGGGGCGCCGGCCTGATCGGCCTGCAGCAGACCGGCCCGATCATCAGCATGATGCCGATCATGGTGGTGGGCATCACGTTCGGCCTGGCCATGGACTACGAGGTGTTCCTGGTCTCGCGGATGCGGGAGGCCTACATCCACGGGGACGAGCCGCGCCAGGCGGTCGTCACCGGGTTCCGGCACAGCGCCCGGGTCGTCGTGGCGGCCGCGCTCATCATGATGGCGGTGTTCTCCGGATTCGTCGGCGCCGGCCTGTCCATGATCAAAATGATCGGGTTCAGCCTGGCCGTCGCCGTGCTGTTCGACGCCATCGTGGTCCGGATGGCCTTCGTCCCCGCCGTGCTGGCCCTGCTCGGTGAGCGGGCCTGGTGGTTGCCCGACTGGCTGGGGCGGCTGCTGCCCCGCGTCGACGTGGAGGGCGCCGCTCTGGCGTCAGAGCCCGCCGACGACCCGGCTCTGGCCGCGACGACGGGCCGGGAGCCGGTACGCCGCTGACCCGGCCACTGCGAGAGGCCCGTCCGCGTACCTGGCGGACGGGCCCCGTTTGGCATCGAAGCCCCAGGTCACCGACCATGGACAGACAGCAACCGACCGGAGCGCGATGACCCTCGACTGGCGCCAGTACGCCCAAGACCACCCCCGCCTCGTCGAGGCGGCGCTCATCACGCTGCTGTGCGCCGCCTCCGGTCCGGCCGCCCTCTACGCCAGCCGCCCCTACGCCGAGGGCCTGGGCTGGGCCTCGGCCGTCCCGCTGGCCGCCGTCGCTTCCCTGGCCCTGCTGTGGCGCCGCAGCCATCCCCGGGTCGTGCTCATGGTCACCGCGGTGTGCGCCGCCGCCGCCGCCGGCGTCGGCTACCTGCTCACCCCGTTGCTGCTGGCCCCGGTCATGGCCGCGCTCTACGAGCTGGCCGTACGCGTCCCTCGCCGGGCCTCGCTCGGCTACTGCCTGACCGCCACCGCGGTGATCGTCCCGACGGCGCTGTTCGGCGACCGGTTCGACCATCCCTGGCCGCTGACCACGATCAACCCCATCTTCTGCCTCATCCTGCCGGTCGTCGCGGGCTCGGTGACCCGTCTGCGGCACGCCTACCTCCACGCCGTCCAGGCCCGCGCCGAGTACGCCGAACGTACCCGCGAGGACGAGGCCCGCCACCGCGTCGCCGAGGAACGCATGCGCATCGCCCGCGAGCTGCACGACGTGGTCGCCCACCACCTGGCCCTGGCCAACGCCCAGGCCGGCACCGCCACCTACCTGGCGCGAACCAGCCCCGACGAGGCTGAGCACCTGCTCACCGCGCTGGCCGGCACCACCTCCTCAGCGCTGCGCGAGCTGAAGGCCACCGTCGGCCTGCTACGACAGGCCGGCGACACCGACTCCCCGCTGGACCCGGCCCCCGGCCTGCACCAGCTGCCGGACCTGACCGCCACACTCGCCTCCGCCGGCCTCGACGTCGACGTCACCATCGAGGGCCGGCAGCAGCCGCTGTCCCCGGGCGTGGACCTGACCGCCTACCGGATCGTGCAGGAGGCGCTCACCAACGTCACCCGGCACGCCGCCACCCCCGCCGCCTGCGTCCGGCTGGCCTACGGCAGCGACCGGCTGACCATCACGATCACCAACGACGCGGGCCCGACACCGCCCGCCACCAACAGCCATGGCTTCGGCCTCATCGGCATGCGCGAACGCGCCCACGCCACGGGCGGCCACTTCGAGGCGGGACACCGGCCCGGAGGCGGCTTCACCGTCACCGCCGAGCTCCCCATCCTGCACTGACCCGGGACCATCACTGTGACCATCCGCATCCTGCTCACCGACGACCAGACCCTGCTGCGCGCCACCTTCCGCCTGCTCATCGACGCCAGCCCCGACATGGAGGTGGTCGGCGAAGCGGCCGACGGCGACCAAGCCGTGGCCCTGGCCCGCACCCACCACCCCGACATCGTCCTGATGGACATCCGCATGCCCCACGTCGACGGCCTGGCCGCCACCACCACGATCTGCGCCGACCCCGACCTGGCCGCCACCCGAGTGCTGATCCTCACCACCTTCGAGACCGACGAGTACGTCGCCCAAGCCCTACGCGCGGGAGCCAGCGGTTTCCTCGGCAAGGACGTCTCGGCCGAGGCCCTTCTGGACGGCATCCGCACCGTCGCCGCCGGCGACGCGCTCCTGTCGCCCGCGGCCACCCGATCCCTCATCACCCGCTTCCTCGCCACCCCCAGACCGGGAACGGCCACGGCCCCCGACGAACGGCTGGCCGCACTCACCCCACGGGAACGTGAGGTGATGGCCCTGGCCGCCGAGGGCCGCTCCAACGACGAGATCGCCGACCACCTGGTCCTCAGCACGCTCACCGTCCGCACCCACATCCAGCGCGCCATGACCAAACTCAACGCCCGCGACCGTGCCCAACTCGTCGTCATCGCCTACCAGACCGGCCTGGTCCGCCCACCACCACGCTCTGCCCCCTGACAGAGATGATGTAGGTGAGCACCTCCCGTCAGTCCTGACCCGCCCCCTGACTGACCTCGGGTCTTCAACGGGATCTGTCGGTCTGAGCGGGAGGTGCTCACCTGCACCCACCGGACGTGGCGTTGTGACCTCATAGGAGCCTGGCCAGAGGCCCCTTCTCTGTCTTGTCCGCGTTGCCCGGCCGGTGCGTGCCGCCCTGCCCACCGGTCAAGAGCACAGGACGACAATGCCCTCCATTACACCCGACACCACCACGATCGACGAAGTCGCCGGCGGTGTCGCATACACACCCACCGAGACACCCGGATCGCAGCTGTAATCGACCAAGTCGGCCGCGTGCTGGGCACCGAGCAGTCCCCGCGGACCCCACCGGACACGCCGCGCTTGTCACCTGGATGCAGTCGTTCGGCATCGTGACGGTCGTGGGCATCGAAGGGACCGGCGCCTACGGTGCCGGGCTGGCCCGCTACCTGCACCGCCAGGAGATGAACCTGACCGAGGTCGACCGGCCCGACCGCAAGACCCGCCGTTTCGAGGGCAAGTCCGACCCGATCGACGCGATCCAAGCGGCCAAGGCGGCACTGGCCTGCGAACGGACCGGCACCCCCAAGCAGCGCGACATCTTCGACGGGTACCGGCCGGGTACGAGCCCCACTACAACCAGCACAGGCCGCACCAACCCAGTCACTACGCCCACCCTTACGATCCGGCCGATCTCACTGCTTGAGTACAGCGACGAACAGCCATCCGCGGCCTGGTCCATGAGTATCATCGAGCCGCCTGACAACACACAGAACCACAGGCCAGCGCCATGGAGCGGGTTTTGGCACCGACCGGCTTCCGGCAGACGCAGCTTGTAGATCGCGCCGTTCGGGCTGACTAGGTAGAGCGGCAGGTCATCCCGCCAGGTGTGACCGATGATGACGCCGACCGGGTACGGGTACACATGCTTCGTCAGGGGTGCCTGAGTGTGACCCTGATCGTCCGACCCCGGCAGCGCGTTGGCCCGAAGCCCTCCAGCAGACGGGATCGGGCCCGCGAAGTGTTGACGATGTCCTCAGAGAATGACATCGCCTCTGAAGCCCTTGCCTTGGCCGGGGTGATCAACGCGGGGTTGTGACCTGGCTGGGATCGGATTCGTGGAAGTCACGGCCGGAGTGTGTGGCGCGAGGTATTCCAGCGCATGGCCGTCGCTGGAGGGGGTTACGCGAGCGATGCCGGGTGAGCCCGAGGTGGGCGCCGGCTACGAAGTGTGAACGGTGTCGCCCCAGGCGAGAAGGTGGCCGGTGCCGCTCCTGACGTCGTAGACGGTGTGACCGGGCGTGTGGCCCGGTGTCGGGATCGCGGTGGTCCAGTCGTTGATCGCGACCTTCTCCGACACCGGTACGACCCGGTCGCGGATCGGCTCGAGCCGGAACCGTACAGTCACCTCTATTGGAACTGCACCCCTCCTGAGGGAAGCGGCCGATGCGCGATGGCATAGGCGGTTTCGCGGTCCATGCCGTACATCCTGAGCAGTTGCTCGGCCAACTCCTCGCAGGCGTCCTCGCCTACCAGGTCGGGGTGCGCGATCCGGAGTTGCAGGAACCCGAGAAGCGAACCGCCCGCGCTGGCCAGCGCCACGTGCGGGTTGGCGATGCGGAAGCGGCCCGCGTCGACGGCCCGGCGGATGTCGCGCAGCGCGCGCGGTGCCAGGCCCTTGTCCGAGTCGAGGTACGGCAGTCCCGTGCGGGTGAGGATGCGGGCGACCTGCGGGTGAGTGTCGGCCAGGCGGCCGGTCAGCCGTACGGAGGCGGCGAAGACCTCGGCTGGGTCCTCGAGATCTGAGGTGAGCTCGTCCAGCAGCTGACCGTGTTCTTCGAGCACGTCGGTGATAGCGGCCTGGAAGAGCTCGTCCTTGCTGGTGAAATAGTTGTAGAAGGAGCCGAACCCGACATCGGCCACGTCGGTGAGCTCCTGGATGCTGACCTCGGCCAAGCCTTGCCGCGCCAGGAAGTCGCGGGCCGCGTCGATGAGCGCCTGCCTGGTGCGCGTCTTGCGCCGTTCCGCCCGCGACGCGGGTTTCACGGGCTCGCCGTTCTGAACCGAAATCACCTTCCCGACGATAGCCGACTTGACGGATGCGCTCCTCATTTATGATGATTTCATCATTTATGATGAAGAAATCATTTTGGGAGTGGTGATGAAACAGGACGCTCACACGAACCTGCACAGCGAGCGCGGACCGCTGCGCGGCGAACACCTGGGGAGGTCCCGTGATCCGGTGATCAAGGTGGCGGATCTGGCCTGGCTGGAGTTCGAGAAGACTGATCTCGACCGGGCCGAGGCGTTCGCCCGCGACTTCGGCTTCGCCGTCGCCAGCTGTACGCCTGACACGCTGTACCTGCGCGGGACCCTGCCGGGCGCGCAGTGCGTGGTCGTGCGCCGCGGCCCCAGGTCCCGGTTCCTCGGCCCGGCGTTCCGCGCCGCCGAGGCCGCCGACCTGGGACGGCTGGCCGCGACCACGGGCTCTGACGTGCGCGAGCTCGGGGAGTTGGGCGGCGGCCGGGTGATAGAGCTGCGCGATCCCAGCGGCTTCCCCGTACGGGTGGTGCACGGCGTGACCGACCTGCCGCCGCTCCCCGAACAGCACCCGCTGACGCTCAATGTCGGCGTGGACCCGCGCCGGATCAACCGCGCGCAGCGACCGGCGCGCGAGCCCGCTCGGGTGCAGCGCCTCGGGCACGTGGTGCTGGAGACTCGGATGTTCGAGCGGGCGCTCGGCTGGTACCTGAACACGCTCGGCATGATCGTCAGCGACTTCCTTTTCCTGGACGACCAGCGCGACCGCGGCCCAACGATGGCATTCCTGCGCTGCGACAGGGGCGGCGACCCCGCCGACCACCACACTCTCGCCATGCACCTGGGGCCCGGGGTGGGCTACGTGCACTCGGCGTACCAGGTGGCCGATCTGGACGCGGTCGCGGCCGGTGGCGAGTACCTGGCCGACCGGGGCTACCGGCGCGTGTGGGGCATCGGCCGGCACGCGCAGGGCAGCCAGATCTTCGACTACTGGCGCGACCCGGACCGGCTGATGGTCGAGCACTTCGCCGATGGCGACCTGTTCGACTGCACCGTTGAACCCGGATGGGCGCCCATGTCGGCCACCGGCCTCGCGCAATGGGGCCCGCCCGTCACCCGGGACTTCCTCGGCACCAGTCCGTCACCGGCGATGCTCCACACCGTCATGACGGCCCTGCGCGGGGAGAACGAGCTGGACGCCGCCCGACTGCTGGGCCTGATGAAAGCGATGAAAGCATGAGTGTCAACGTCGTACGTACCGAGAATTCCTGGTGGGTGGAGGACGAGGACTTCGCCTTCCCCATGGACACCACCGCGGAGACCACCGCGGACCTGCTGGCGGACCGCGCCGCGGTGCTAAACGCGAGCGGAAACGGCGTGCCGATCGCGGAGCTGAAACTGCTGTCACCCGTAACGGCGCCCTGCCGGGTCGTGGCCCAGATGGTGAACTACCGGTCCCATGCGAAGGACTCCGGATTCGACCCGAACACCGTGTCCGCCACGTTCTTCCGCAAGGCGTCAGGGTCCGTCACCGGCCCGAACGGCTCCATCGTCAAACCGCCGCACGTGCGGCTGCTGGACTACGAGGTCGAGCTGGGCTTGGTCATGGGCGCCGACCTGCCGATCGGCGCCATCGTCACCGATGCCGATCTGCCGTCCTACATCGCCGGGCTGGTGATCGCCAACGACGTGTCGGCCCGCGACGTGCAGCTGGTCAAGGGCCAGTTCTACGAGAGTAAGTCCTACCCGACGTTCACCCCGCTCGGGCCCCGGCTGGTGCTGCTGGAACCGGCTGAGTTCAGCCGCCTGGTGGACCTGCGCCTGCGGCTGTCGGTGAACCAGGTTCCGCGCCAGGACCGCACGGTGGCTGACATGATCATACGGCCTGCCGCCGCGCTGACGGCGCTGGCCCGGTTCCAGCCTCTGCGGCCCGGCGACGTGCTGCTGACCGGAACGCCCGGCGGGACGGCGTTGCAGGCGCCGCCCACGCCGGTGGAGCGGATCGGCGCGCTGCTGCCCGAGGCCGTGAAGTGGAAGATCTTCTTCGCCCGCCAGGCGAAGGTCCCGGCCTACCTGCGTGACGGCGACGTCGTCACGGCGAGGATCGCGACCGGCGACGGCGCCATCGATCTCGGCTGCCAGCGTACGCCGGTGAGGTACGCGTGAACGTCGTCCCCGTGCTCGTCGTGGGAGCGGGGCCGACCGGGATAACGGCGGCGACGCTGCTGGCCCGGCGGGGCATCCAGAGCCTGATCGTGGACCCGCACCCGAACGTGTATCCGCTGCCCCGGGCGGTGCATCTGGACGACGAGGTGATGCGCATCCTGCAAGAGGTGGGAGTGGCCGACGAGTTCGCCGCCATCAGCAGGCCCGCCCTGGGCATGCGGCTGATGGACGGGGAGCTGCGGACGATCACGGAGTTCCGCCGGGATCGTCTTGAGGGGCACCACGGGTGGCCGCAGGCGAACATGTTCGACCAGCCGGACCTAGAGGCGCTGCTCCGCGCGAACCTGAGCCGCCATCCACAGGCCGAGCTGCGGCCCGGCACCGAGGTCGTACACATCGAGCCGGGCCTTCTCGGCGATCCCATACGCGTGCGCTTGCGTGACGTCGCGAGCCGCCGGGTCTGGCAGGTCCAGGCGCACGCCGTGCTCGGCTGCGACGGCGCCAACGGCATCACACGGGAGAGCATCGGCGCGCGCATGCGGGACCTGCGTTTCGCGGAGCGCTGGCTGGTGGTGGACGTCCGTTGTGCTGTACCCCTCCAGATCTGGGATGGGATCCACCAGGTCTGCGACCCGGAGCGGGCCGCCACGTTCATGCGTATCGGGGCGGATCGGTACCGGTGGGAGTTCCGGGTACGGCCCGGTGAGACCGAGAGCGAGCTGGTCGAGTCCTTGCCGCAGCTGCTCGCCCCTTGGACTCGCGGTGTTCCGCAGGACGAGCTGCAGGTGCTGCGGAAGGCCACGTACACCTTCCGTGCCCAGGTGGCTGACAGGTGGCGAAAGGGGAGGGTGTTCCTACTCGGGGATGCCGCGCATCTGACGCCGCCGTTCATCGGGCAGGGCATGGGGGCAGGGCTGCGGGACGCGGCCAACCTGGTGTGGAAGCTGGCGATGGTGCTGTCAGAGGGGGGTGATGAGCGGCTGCTGGACACCTACCAGGCCGAACGAGGGCCGCATGTCACGCGCATGATCCGGCTCGCGGTCACGATCGGGCGGGCGATGATCGGCGGCCGGGCATCTCCTGACGGCGCGGCCCCTTTCGGCGGCCGGGAGCGGGGAGGCGGTCGGCGGGCCGGGGCCACCCTAAGGCGAATGCTGCTCGCTCAGGCCGGGCGGGTGCCCGCGATCCACGCAATCACCACGCGCAGCACGTCGCCGCGGCTGCGCCGGGGGCTGCTCGTACGCCCCCACCGGGTGCCCGTGTGGCGTGACCTGGCCGGGACCCTACCGCCTCAGCCATGGGTAACGGTCGACGGGGAGTGCCACCGCCTGGACGACGTGCTGGGCAACTCCTTCGCGATCATCGCCCTCGGCCCGATCGATCCCGAACTGGCCAGTCTGGCCCGGCGCCTGCGCGCGCCGATTGTACGCGTACGACCTGCGACGTCCGGCGGGCGCGAGCGACACGGGGCGCCCATACCTGCCGATCGCCCCGGTGAGCAGACCGTGATCGACGAAGGAGCACTGACCAGCTGGCTGCTCGACGCCGGGGCGGGGGCCGTGCTGCTTCGCCCCGACCGCGCCGTGCTGGCCGCCGCACCACTCCCCCAGCGGGCGGCCCGGATCGGAACCGGGGCCGGGGCCGAAATCGCGCGAGATGCGGCCGTGTGGCTTCAGCTCCTCCCACCGACCCGAACGGCACCAACCCGATCGACCCCTGCCAGCAAAACCCCCACGGCCCCAAACCGGACAGCCCCAACCCACACGACCTCGCCCGAGACAACCCCCGACCCGACGACGTCCGCACCCACGTCCAGGTCCACTGGGGCGCGTCGATGAGCCGTACCGACGAAAAAGCCGCTAGCAGGACGAAGGACTTGGCGCTGTTGAGCAAGGCCGGTCTCCACGTCGCGGAGACGGCGACGCCGGTTCTCGGCTTCACCCTGTCGTACTCGACCACCGAGAACCTGCCCCTCTCCCTTATCACCGGCATCGGCCTGGCCGCGGTGGTCGCGGCGTACCGGTTCAGGCAGGCCCGCAGCATCTGGCCCGCCATAGGCGGCTTCGCGCTCACCGGAGGCGCGGCTGCGATCGCCGCCCTGTCCGGGCAGGCCGCTGACTTCTTCCTCCCCGTGCTGATCACCCGCGCCTTGATCGTCGTGCTGACCCCGGTCCTGCTCCTGCTCAGATGGCCACCGGTCGCCCTAGCAACGGGGGTGCTCACCGGCCGGGGCCTGTTCTGGCGGCACTGCCCAGTCCGGATGCGGGCCTTCACCATCGCCAACCTCGCCTGGATGGCGGTGGAGGGGGCGCTTGTGGTCAACCAGGTGCGGCTGTACCTGGCCGACCGGGCGCTCGCCATGGGCGCGTTCAAGCTGCTGGTCGAGGTGCCGGCCCACCTGCTGATGGCGATCCTGCTTTGGGTGATCTACCGGCGCCTGACCCTCCGTACTTGCGGCTGTCCTCAACACGACACCCACGAAAGAGCACAGAAATGACTACCACTGTCACCTTGACCGGCACCGGCGTTCCGATCCCTTCCCCCGGCCGCGCGGGCGCGGGCGTTCTGGTCCGGTACGGTCCCACGGCCCTGCAGTTCGACGCCGGACGCGCGACCGTCATGCGCCTGACCGAGGCCGGAACCGGACTCCATGAGCTGAGTGCCCTGTTCATCACGCATGTGCACAGCGACCACGTGATCGGACTGCCCGACGTGGTGATGTCCCGGTGGATCCAGGACCATGTCTGGAACTCGGGCCCGCTCACAATCCACGCGCCGGAGGGCGAGGCCGTGGGCTTCATCCAGCGGATGCTCGACCCGTATTCGGCCGACATCGCCCTGCGCATGGAACACGTGCAGCCCGCGCCGCCGGAGCTGGACGTGCGCGCGTTCGCGTGCTCTCCGGAGGCGCGCGTGGTGTGGTCCCAGGGCGAGGTTATTGTGGAGGCCGTCGCCGTACACCACGAGCCGGTGCCGGACGCGGTGGCCTATCGCGTATGCACTCCCGACGGCTCCGTCGTGATCTCAGGGGACACGCGTGTGTGCGACGAGGTGGAGGCACTCAGCGAAGGCGCGGACGTACTGGTTCACGAGGCGTGCCGGACCACGGCCCTGCACGAGGCCGTGGCGGGCACCCCGTTCGAGCAGATCTTCTCCTACCACGCGGACACCGTCGCGCTCGGCAGCCTGGCCAAGCGCGCCGGAGTCGCCCACCTCGTGCTCACCCACCTGATCCCGGCCCCCGACGACGAGTCGGGCGAGGCGACCTTCGAGTCCGACATCCGATCCGGCGGCTACCAGGGCCGGATCACCGTGGGCCGCGACCTGATGACTGCGACGATCGGCTGACGGTCAAACGGGCCTTCCCACCGGCCTCCGGCGATCCCGCGTCGAACCGCCAGCCTTGACGTGCCTGATCATCAACCCCTGCTCATCGATGTCCACCAACTCGCGCTGCCCGGTCAGGGCCGCATCGGCGGCCGCTCCCGGGGGTCGTCGTCGAGTTTGAAACCGCCACCCGCGTCAGGGTCGGGGAACGACGGGACGCCGTTGTCACGCATGCACGCGGCGTACTTGAGCTTGTCCGCCGTGGACCACGTCGCCCCGGGGTCGTTCTGCGGGGGCGGGGCGGGCATGAGCTCCTCGCAGGCCTCGGCGGCCTTCGTCAACGCCGGGGAGTTGAGGTCGATCCCCTCGCCCATGCCCTTGCCCGGCTCCGGGTCCCTGAAGTCCGGCACGCCGTTCTCGCGGACGCACTGGGCGAAGGCCACCGGATCGGCCTTGGAACCGCCCTGCGGGGGCGGCGGCGGACGCCGAACCGGCCTGCGGCGCCAGGGAGGCCACCGTCCTGCCGGGTTCCTGTTCACTCCCGCAGGCCGCGCCGGCCATAGTGAGGGCCGCCAGCGCGACGGCCATCGCGATGCTCCTGCGTGACCGCTTCCGACTGACCACGTTCTGGCTGAGGATGCCTTCCACTTTGAGCTCCATGGTGTGCGGGTTGGGAGGGGTCCGGTCGTCGAGACGGTGCGTGCGATGGCCGTGCCGGCGACCGGACGGGGACGCCGTCGGTTACTTCTCGGGTACGGGGGTGCCGTCGCAGCCGCGGTCGATGCGGCCCGTGGTGAAGTACGACACGAGCTCGGTGGCGCAGGACGGCACGCGCAGGACGGACCCGTGCACGTCGTCGGCGACGGTGAAGACGGTGCCGCCGATGGCGGCGTGCATCTGCTCGGTCCACTCATACAGGGAGACCGCTTCATAGCGGTGTCCGGCCAGCACCAGCGACCCGCCGCCGCGCCGAGCTGGAGGTGTCGCTCGCTCACCGAGACGCGGCCAACTGGCGGGAGGTGGCCGAGCGCCTGCTGGCCGACCACCGGCGCCTCGACAGGCTGACGAGCGACCTGCTGATGCTCGCCCGCCTGGACGAGGGCACGGCGACGCGAGTCGCTACGCCGGTCCGGCTGGACGAGATCGTCGCCGCCGAGATTCCGGAGATCACCCATGCGGTCGTCACGGCACATCTGGAACAGATTGAGGTCGTAGGTGTCGTACCGGAGCTGTCCCGGTTGGTCAGAAACCTCCTCGACAATGCCGACCGGCACGCCGCCACGACGATCGACGTGCGGCTCGCCAGGGACGGTGCGACCGCCGTGCTGACGATCGACGACGACGGCGCGGGGATACCGGCCGACCAACGTGACCGCGTGTTCGACCGGTTCTACCGCGTGGACGGCGGCCGGGACCGGAGCAGCGGCGGCGTGGGGCTCGGGCTCGCCATGGTGCGCGGCATCGCCCGCCGGCACCGTGGCGACGTCACGATCAGCACGGCCCCGGCCGGTGGAGCCCGCTTCGAGGTACGCCTGCCTGCGGACTCAGCGTGGGTTCAGGTGGGCTAAGCCCGAGCTCAGCGCGGATCGGCACAGTTGGCCAGGCCAGGTCAGATTCCTGGTCACGGAGGTGAACCACCATGTCCCGGTTGATCCGCGGCTGCGTGTCGGCGTTCCTGCTCGCGCTCTCGTTGACCGCCTGCGACGGCAACGCCACGACGGGCACACCGGCCCCCTCGCCCAGCGCGTCCGGCACGCAGGACGCCCTGCTGCGATACGTCCAATGCATGCGCGACAACGGCGTACAGATGAAAGACCCGAATCCGGAGGACGCTGGAGCGGTCAGCGAGGGGATCGACACCTCCTCGGCGGTGTACAAGGCCGCCGAGCAGGCGTGCGCCGGCGAACGCAAGGGCATCGTCCAGAACAGGAAAGAGGAGGGCGACGACGACCCGAAACAGGAGACCGACGAGTTGCTCGCCCTCGCCGCATGCCTGCGCGAGCACGGCGTCGAGGTGTCCGACCCGGTGCCCGGCCAGGACGGGGGACAACTGAAGGGCCTCGACCGTACTGATCCCCGCGCTCGCAACGCCATCCAGGAGTGCCAGAAGTCCCAACCGGCGCCGTCGGAACGGGGTTGAGTTGATGCGCAAGCGAGCCATAGTCCTCACCGTGCTGGCCGGGCTGGTCGTGATCACCGCATCGGTGACACTGGCGTGGGCGTGGAACCGGCCGGCCGACGCCGACGGCGAAGATCAGGCATTCGACACAGCGGCAGTGGCCGTCCGCGATCTGCACCGCACCCAGACACTGAGCGGTGTGGTCGCCTATCGCGACCTGCGCGGCTTGTCGTCGCCGCTGAAGGGAACCATCACATGGCTGCCAGGCGTCGGCGACGATCTGTCCTCCGGGGACGTGCTGTTCAAGGTGGACAATCGTCCGGTGGTGGTGCTCCACGGCGAGGTGGCAGCCTGGCGTGATCTGCGACCGGGGATGAGTGATGGCGTCGATGTGAAACAGCTCGAAGCCGCCCTGCTCGCTCTCGGCCACGGGAAGAAGTCCAGGGCCTTTCCCGACGCTCACTGGGACGGGCGGACGACTCGTGCGCTTAAGAAGCTTCAGGCGGAGGTGGCCGCGCGTAGGGACGGCATCGCTTTCCGGGGCGAGCTGGTCTTCACCTCCGGCGACATCCACATTGCCCAGCTCGTGTCTCATGTGGGCGACCAGATGCCGTCCGACGAAGCGCCCCTGACCGTACAGAGCACCGACCGTGTGGTGCTGCTCGACCTCAACCCCATGGACAGAAACCTGGTCAAGAAAGGAGCCCCGGTGCAGATCGAGCTGCCCGGCGGCGAGCGGACACCCGGGAAGATCGAATCCATCGGAACGACTCTGGAGACCGACGCGGACGGCAACGGCGTATTCAAGGTCAACGTCGCCCTGACCGACCCCTCGGCCGTCCAGACGCTCCAGCTCGCGCCGGTGAGCGTGCACTACATCACCACCCTGGCCGAGAAGGTGCTCTCGGTCCCGGTCACGGCGATCGTCGGGATGCCCGGCGGCGGGTACGCCGTGGACATCGCCGGCCCGGGCGGCACGAGCAGGCGGGCACCGGTGACGTTGGGGGCATGGGGCGACGGCTTCGTCCAGGTCGGCGGGGACGTCAAGGCGGGCGATCGAGTCGAGGTGCCGCGGTGACTCACCCCGTGCTGGAGCTGGACGGCGTCGTCAGGGAGTATCCCGGAAGCCCGCCGGTGCGCGCCCTCGACGGTGTGAACCTGGCTGTGCTGCACGGCGAATGGGCCGCCATCGTCGGCCCCTCGGGATCCGGCAAGTCCACACTGCTCAACCTGATGGGCGGGCTCGACCAGCCAACATCGGGTGCTGTGCGCATCGACGGCCAGGACGTGGGACGCCTCGACGACGAGCAACTGTCCGGGCTGCGCGGGAGGGCGCTGGGATTCGTCTTTCAGTCCTTTCATCTCCTGCGCAACCTCACCACACTCGACAACGTCGCGACCGGCCTGCTGTACCGGGGCGTCCAGGAAGCCGAGCGGCGAGAGCGCGCGGCGGCCGTGCTGGCCCGGGTCGGGCTCGGGCATCGCCTCGGCCACCGGCCCGCCCAGCTGTCCGGCGGCGAGAGCCAGCGGGTCGCGATCGCCCGCGCGCTGGTCCGCGAACCCGCCCTGGTGCTCGCCGACGAGCCCACCGGGAACCTCGACTCGCACACCTGCGCGGAGATCATGCAGCTGTTCACCGAGTTGCACGCCGAAGGTGCGACCCTGGTGCTCATCACCCACGACGAGGACATAGCCCGCGCCGCGCCGCGCCGGGTCCACCTGCGCGACGGCCGCATCATCGAGTCGAGGCAGGCGGCATGAACCCGGGAACGGACCGCTCGGTACTCACCTTCAAGGACGCGCTGGCCGTCGGCATGCTCGGCCTGATCGGGCGGCGCGGGCGGGCCGCGCTCACCGCGATCGGCATCTCGATCGGCATCGCCGCGGTCGTATCCGTCATCGGCGTCTCGGCCTCGGCCAGAGCGAATGTCCTCGCCGTACTCGACGAGCTGGGCACCAACTACCTGACCGTCGAACCGGGCCAGTCCCTCGACGGCGACCAGCCCGCCCAGCTGCCCCCACAGGCGGGTGGCCGCCTCTCTCTGCTGGACGGGGTACAGGCAGTCGCCACGACCGCGCGGCTCCAGGCGACGGTACGGCGCAGTGACCAGATACCGCCGACCAATACGCGCGGCACCAGTGTGCTCGCCGCGGATCCCGCTCTGCTCTCCACCCTCAACGGCGAACTGGCCGCCGGGCGCTGGCTGAACGACGGACTCGGCGGCTACCCCACGGTCGTGCTCGGCGCGAGTGCCGCCCACCGGCAGGGCGTCGACCTGTCCAGAGGCGAGCAGACGGTGTGGCTGGGCGACCGCTGGTTCGCGGTGATCGGCGTCCTGCGCGAGCTACCGCTCGCGCCCGAACTGGACGAGGCCGCGCTCGTCGGCACCGGGATCGCCAGGGAGCTGTTCGGGTACGAGGGATCGCCCACCACCGTCTACGTCCGCGCCGACCCAGGCGAGATCGACGTCCTGTCCACAGTCGCCGCCGCCACCGCGGACCCCTCCGACCCGGCAGAGGTCAAGATCACCCGACCCGCCGACGCCCTGGAGGCGCGTGCCGCGGCCGACACGGCGTTTACCACGCTGCTGCTCGGCCTCGGCGGCGTCGCGCTGCTCGTGGGCGGGGTCGGGATCGCCAACGTCATGGTCATCTCGGTGCTGGAGCGGCGCAACGAGATCGGCATCCGCCGGGCGCTCGGTGCCACTCGCCGCCACGTGCGCATCCAGTTCCTGGTGGAGGCGCTTCTGCAAGCGGGTCTTGGAGGAGTCGTTGGAACGGCGTTGGGGGCGGTGATCACGATCGCCTATGACGCGGCCATGGGGTGGCCGATCGTGCTGCCGGTGGTGGGCTTGACCGGCGGCGTGCTGGTCGCGCTGGCAGTCGGCGGCCTGGCAGGACTATACCCGGCAGGCCGCGCGGCCCGTCTCGAACCGGCCGATGCCGTACGTCCCACATGATGACTTCATAGTTCGCCAACTGGACCACATCGAACTGGCCTGGCGCCGACTTTCCAGGACTATCGCTCCGGGTGCGGATGCTGCCGCTCAGACCAGCAGCGCGCTACGGCATATCATGTTGAGCGACAGGAGAACGTCAGCGTGCCGCGACACTAAATGTCAGTAGCAGAGTGTGATCGGGCAGGCGGACGGAGAGTCTGGATGAGTAAGGAACCCGAGGGCATCACCCTGGCTGAGTGGGCGGCCGAGGTCGGTCGCTCGGAGAAGAACATCCGCAACTTCTGGCGTCCCCAAGGCGGCTTTCCCGCTCCGATCGGGCGACGGCCGACCCCGCACACCACGGGTCCGGATCCCGAGCTGTACGACGAGGCCGCTCTGGATGCCTGGCGCACCCAGGCGCTCGCGCAGCCGACGCCGTACCCGATGCCGGCCGAGGCCGAACAAATGCGGACCCTGGGCGGCGTCGCGCGACTGCTGGGCGTGGACGGTAAGACGATCAGCCAGTACCGGGACGCGATCGAGGCCCGGGTGCAGGAGCGCGAGCAGCGGGGCAGCCGGACCCTGTACCGCGTGAGCGCGGTCGTCGAGGCGCTGAACGAGATCCGCCGCGGCCCCGGGGTTGCCGCCGATTCGGAGCAGGACCGTCGCAGAAGATCACCAGCCCAGCCCGGCCGGTAGATACTGAGCGATCTACAGCTTGCGGCCCGCGCAAGAGGGCCTTGGTGCCGACGTCGAGGTCGCTCTTGGCCATGAGCGTTTCGATGGTGGCATCGGTCCGCAGCCGTATGCGCCCGCCGAGGGAGGCGGGGTGCTGTGGCGGGCCCTGAACCGGTCCAGGTTCCTTGGAGGCCATCCTGTACGGGCTGCCGCCCTGCCCTAGCCGAGGGGTGCGATCAAGGGGCGTCGGCACCCCTGAACGTGCCAAGATTCGTTATGGACGAGATCCGGGTTGATGTGGTCGACGGCATCTACGCCGGGTTGGATGCGGTGCTCACCTCACACGAGGGTGACCGGGTGCTGGTCCAAGTCAGCGTCTTCGGCCGACGGACCGTGGTGGAGCTGCACCCCAGCCAGGTACGCATCGCCGGGGCCACCTCGGGGCCGCAGGTCGTGGACGTCGTCACCGACACGCATGCGGCACTGCGCGACCGGATCGCCCTCGAGCACGACCGGCTCGCCGAGACGGAAACGTTCGCATTCTTCCTTGACCGCGTCGACGCACCCGAGTCCGATCCGGCCGCCGAGTGGGACGCCTACGTCGTTCATCGCGACAAGGCTCGAGCGCGGGCCGAGGCACGCAAGCTGACCGCGCTGGAGCGGTATGGCCGCGAGCTCGCCGAGCTTGCGGTCGACGAGGCCCGCCGGGTGATCGACGCCGACCCCGCATACTGGCTGCCGGGCCGCCCAGCCGCCGCCGAACAGCGGGAACGGGCCCCCGAGCCCGACGCCGAGCAGCGCCTGCTCACCGCCATCTTCGGAGAAGTGGGCGTGGAGGCGGAAGAGGAGGCTTCGCCGTTCGACCGGGCCAGCGAACGTCTCGAACGGGCGCGGATGGCTGCTGAGGACCGGGACTACGAGCGGTGGGAGGCCGGCCGGTCCGAGGAGGAGCGCCGGGCCGGCCCCTCGCGCGGCAACCCGAGCCGGTACGCCTACGCGCGAGCGGCCCGTACCGGTGTCAGCCTGCCCCAGGAGCGCAGCATCGAACTGGCGATCCGTTCCGCGACCGGGATCAGCGACGGCCCGATCCCGCCGGAAGCGCTCGAGGCGGTGGACGGGCTCCGGCTCGACCTGTACCGGCCGGCCGACCTGTCCCCGCTCGCGCAGTTGCCGAACCTGCGGTGGCTGGCGGTGCATTCGACCGTCCCGATCGACGTGGTAGCCCTCGCCTCAGCCCTCGCCCCGGCGCGGAGCCTGCGCGAACTGACGGTCGAGGCTCCGATCGACGACATCGGCCCGCTCGCCCGCCTGACCCAGGTCACCTCCCTCACGTTGGACGGCGCCCTGGTCACCGACATCTCGCCCGTGGCCGCCGCGACGCACCTGCGTGATCTGTCCATGTGCGATGGCCCGCTCGAGGACCTCACCCCGCTGGCCGGGCTCCAGCTGCGCCGGCTGTTCGTGCACCGGACCCGGGTACATGACCTGTCCCCGCTCGCCGGCATGGTGACGCTGCAGGTGCTGGGGCTGGTCGCCTGCCCCGTGCAGGATCTGTCGGTGGTCACCGAGCTGCCCGGGCTGCATTTCGTCAGCCTCGGGCGCACGAGGATCGCCGATCTCGGCGACCTCCCGGAGCGGGTGCCCGGGGTCACCTTCGAAAGCGTCGGCGAACTGGCTCCGGCGCCGTCCGACGCCAGTGCACCGGCGGCCGCAGCGAGTCCCTTGGCTGATGAGCCGGCGGGCGCGCTTGCCGCCAAATTTCACGCCGCCGAGGACGATTGGGTCCGGAAGGGACGGCTTGCGCGGGCGATGCTCGCTGGGCGCCGTCTCGACCTGGTTCAGCCGATCGTCGAGGATGGCACGACGGTGAGCGGGCTCTTCCTGCACGACGGCATCGGCGACGTGCCGTTCCCGGACAATCCGTGGCGCATCCCGGCCGACGCCGGGCTCGCCGCCGCGCTCACGCGGGTCTGGGCTCCGGTCGCCGAGCTCGCGCCGCGGTTTGTCGCTGCCGTCCGCGACCGTACCCTCACCTTGGCCCTGCTCTCGCAGGACGACGGCACGGCGGCGCTCGGCTACTTCGCCTGGCACCGGGACGACGACGGCAGCGGACGGCTCATCCCTGCACCGGACGGTCTTGACAGGTTCGCCGACCCGGCCATCGACTATCACCTGTCCATCGTGATCGGCGCCGCACCGCACTACGCCGACCCAGCCGCCAGGGTGCCGCTGCTGGCTGGGCCGGTGCCACGACCGATCCGTGACTTTTGGGCGACCCACCACCACCTGAAGCCGGCTCTTGGCGATGGCGTCGGCGGCGCGCTGACCATGAACACCCTGGAGTTCTTCGACGGCGATAGCTGGAGCGTGGCAGCCAAGCGGCTCGGCGGGCTGCCGCCGGACCGGTTCGTCCACTCTGTAGGCCGTGCCGACTACGACGATTACGTCCTTGACCTCGACGTGCTGGACGGGGACGGCAATCCCACGGTCGCCGCCTGGGCATTCAAGGGGTGGGAGATCAGCGGCCACAAGCAGTTCTGGGATTGGCTGGACGGCATCGGCACCGACCTCGTCTTCGGCCCGTGACGCGGGCCGGGCATGACCTCGTAAGCGCGCCGTGTCACGCAGGCGAAGGCGCAGACGGGTGCCGGGCGTGCGCCCGAGCGTGGCGGCCTCGGCGTCCATCGAAACGCCTCCGGGACCATGATCGGGCCCCGACCACGACGGGTTTTTAGATAACCTTCGTTACCTGGCAAGATAGCGATCACGGACGTAGCGCGAGCTGGGCGGTAGTTGTTCAGTGCGGATGCTTCGTTTCCCGGTTATCTGGCAACCTGGCGAACGGTGGAGGTCGGCACGGTGGATCCGGTCATCGCCGAGCAGCTCGGCCGCTCCCACCCGCTCGCGGCGCACCTGGACGATTTCCTCACTGACCTGGCCAACGCCGGGAAGTCGGCGCACACTCGGCGCGCCTACCGCGGCGACCTGCTCGCCTTCGCCGCCCACCATGGCGAGGAGATCGGCGAACTGACCGCCGCGCCGGTCCGTGCGTTCCTGGCCGAGTTCGCCGAGCTGTCGCCGGCCAGCCGCAAGCGCAAGCGCGCCGCCGTCGCCTCCTTCGCCAAGTCGGCGCGTCCGTTCCATCAGCCAAGCGACTGCGATTCCTCGGTTGTCGATGTGGTAACTGGTCGGCCGCTACGTCCGGGGCCCGGTGAGGCCATGTCGCAGCAGCCCGGTGAGGGTGTCGATCGCCTCGTCATCGCCGAGTGAGCGGCCGATGGGTTCGCCGCCGGTGAGCCAGACCGCGCAGAACCCTTCCGGCGAGGCGGGCGACGGCGCGCAGGCCGCGGAGCTGGCCCTCGAACTCCAGCCGGACATCGTGCTCATGGACGTCCGGATGCCCGAGGTCGACGGCGTCGAGGCGACCCGCCGCGTCTGCACCGGCACCGACCGGG
>NZ_BAABDQ010000077.1:0-24156 GCF_039539705.1 Nonomuraea rosea
CGCCGTCATTGGTGATCGTGGGAGCGCCCCACTTCTTCTCCAGCACGACGTTGCGGCCCTTGGGGCCCAAGGTCACCTTGACGGCGTCGGCGAGCTGGTTCATACCGCGCTCGAGACCGCGCCGGGCGTCCTCGTCAAACGCGATCATCTTGGCTGCCATAAGGCTAGACCTCCCAGATACAGGGTGGCTTGTCCGGGACCGAGGCGACGCCCGCGACGGCATGGGCCTGCATCTCCGTTCGGCAGACCCCATCGTCTCGATCCGAGTTGCTGGCACTCTGCTGCACAGAGTGCCAACGAACTGTTTAGCACTCTACCCTGTCGAGTGCAAGCGACAGACCACCCGCCCCCGGTTCCCGCCCAGGTCACTCGGTGTCAGTACGGCGGGCCGCTCAGTGCGGCCCGCCGCGCTCGAGTCGACGAAAGGATGTGTGGCGGGCTCGTACGGACTGCGCTGCCGCGCGGTCCCGCCGGTGCGTACCAGTGATGTGAATCAGACCGCGCGGACAGACTCCGCCTGCGGCCCCTTCTGGCCTTGCGTGATCTCGAACTCGACCCGCTGGCCCTGTTCGAGAGATCGATACCCGTCCATCATGATCGCTGAGTAATGGACGAATACATCCTTACCACCGTCTACCGCGATGAAGCCGTAGCCCTTGTCCGCGTTGAACCATTTGACGGTGCCCTGCGCCACTTCCGACTCCTCTTACTGGGCTCTCAGACCTCGCCCATTCCTCCGCGAGACCCGTAATCGTATGACTTAACGGAAAAGTAGCCAGACGATCGCCCTCGACCATACCTGTGGCACGGGGTTTGGCAACAGAGTCAATCCGCAAACTACGTATTTCTCGCGACCTAGGTGGTTCAACGTTGAATTGGCCGGGAAAAGGAGAAGGCGCCCACTCGGGGCGCCTTCAAGATGTCGAGCTATCGCGGTCAGCCGCCGGCGACCGCCGGGATGATGGAGATCTCAGTGCCCTCAGGGGCGGGAGTGTCGAGTCCCTCCGCGAAACGGACGTCCTCTTCCCCAACGTAAACGTTGACAAAACGTCGAATCTTGCCCGATTCATCAAGAATTCTCGCGCCGATCCCCGGGTAGTCGGAGTCGAGCTTGGCAAGCACGTCACGAAGAGTCGCGCCGTCGCCACTCACTTCCGCGATACCCCCGGTGTAGGTGCGCAGAATGGTGGGAATCCGCACAGAAACGCTCATGGTTTAAGTCGCCTTTCCTGGTTGTCAGACAGTCGCGCGGAACGCGTCGAGAGAGGGCCGGATCACGGCGGTGGGCCTGGCGTCGTCGCTGATCGCGTCGAGCGTCTTGAGCCCGTCACCGGTGTTCAGCACCACGGTCTCGGCCTCCGGGTCGAGCTGACCGCTCTCGGTGAGCTTCTTCAGCACGCCCACGGTGACCCCGCCCGCCGTCTCGGCGAAGATGCCCTCGGTGGAGGCCAGGAGCTTGATCGCGGCCACGATCTCCGGGTCGGTGACGTCCTCCACACCCCCTCCGGTGCGGCGGGCGATGTCGAGCACGTACGGCCCGTCGGCGGGGTTGCCGATGGCCAGCGACTTGGCGATGGTGTTCGGCTTGACCGGCTGGACGACGTCGTGCCCCGCCTTGTACGCGGTGGACACGGGCGAGCACCCGGCCGCCTGCGCGCCGAAGATCTTGTAAGGCGTGTCCTCGACCAGGCCGAGCGTCACCAGCTCCTTGAAGCCCTTGTCGATCTTCGTGAGCTGGGAGCCGGAGGCGATGGGGATGATGATCTGCTCGGGCAGCCGCCAGCCGAGCTGTTCGGCGATCTCGTACGCGAGCGTCTTGGAGCCCTCGGCGTAATAGGGCCGCAGGTTGATGTTGGTGAATCCCCACTTGTCGCCCAGCGGGTCGCCGATGAGCTCGGAGCAGAACCTGTTGACGTCGTCGTAGGTGCCCTCGATGCCGATCAGCTTCCCGCCGAACACGCGGGCCATGGCGATCTTGGCCTGCTCCAGGTTCGCCGGGATGAACACGCACGCGTCGAGCCCCGCCCGCGCGGCGGCGGCCGTGACCGCGCCCGCGAGGTTGCCCGTGGAGGAGCAGGAAAGCGTGTGGAAACCGAAGTTGCGCGCCGCCTCGACGGCCATGGCGACCACCCGGTCCTTGAAGGAGTGGGTGGGGTTGCCGGAGTCGTCCTTCACGTACAGGGACTTGATGCCGAGCGCCCGGCCGAGGTTTCCGGCCTTGACCAATTTCGTCCAGCCCGGGTTCATATTGGGCTTACTGGCGACGTCGGCGGGGACGGGGAGCAGAGAGCGGTAGCGCCAGATGTTGGCGGGACCCGACTCGATCTGCGCCCGGGTCACCTCGCCAAAGGAATAGGCCGCCTCAAGCGGCCCGAAACACTCCTGGCAGGCGAAGCTGGGACCCAGGGGGTAACGCGTGCCGCACTCGCGGCAGGACAGAGCGACAGCAGGACCAAAGTCGAGCGACATGAAGCGAGGCCTTCCCTCATCTTCGCCCGCGGCCACCTTGACCGCGAACCGGAATTGGCACCTTGTCCCGGTCGGCCTCGCCAGGTCGCGAGTCACAAGCCGGGAGGGTTGCCGGGGCTTCGCAGGGCCGGTCCCTCCACCCCTCTGGATGAGCAATATTCAGTTGTCGAAAAGGACTCTACCCGCACAAGTGGCCGAAACGGCCACCCGTCTCAGCATGCAAGACGGACAGTCTCAGCGGTAGTCCTCACCAAGCACACCTTGCACATATTTGCGCGCTTGGTGGATGCGCGACTTAGCGGTGCCGAGAGGAATGCCGAGCTGGTCGGCCACCTCGTTGTAGTCGAGCTGGACGATGTCGCGCAGCACGAGCGCCTGCGCCAGGTCGGGCTTGTCGGCCTCCAGCGCCTCCATGGCGTCCAGCAGGTCGAGCCGCGAGCCGGCGATCACGCTGACCCGCCGCGCGTCGGGCTTCTGCATCGGCAGCTCGTCCGAGCTCTGCTCGGCCGCCCTGCGCTTGAGCGTCCTGTACGTGGTCCGCGCGCAGTTGGCCGTCACGATGTGGAGCCACGTGCTGAACCTGGCCCGTCCCTCGAACCGCCCGATGTTGCGCGCCACGGCCAGCAACGTGTCTTGAGAGGCTTCCTCCGCATCCTGGTGATAGGGCAGGATCCGGGCGCAGTGCCGCATCACATCGGGCTCGATCCGCGCCAGGAGCTCGCCAAGTGCGCGATGATCTCCGGCGGCGGCCGAGCGGGCGAGTTCCTCGGTTAGCTCATCAAGCGCCATAGCTGGGATCCTATGGTCGAAGGGAGCTCGAATGAACAGCGTCCTGGTGGCCTCCAACAGAGGACCGGTCTCCTTCACCGTCTCTGACGACGGCGAACTGACCATGAAACGCGGTGGTGGCGGCCTGGTGTCCGGGTTGTCGGGAGTGGCCAAAGGGGACGGCGTGCTGTGGGTCTGCGCGGCGCTGTCCGACGGTGACCGCAGCGCGGTGCGGCAGGCTCCCGGCGGCCGGATCGACCACGCCGGCTATGACACGGGCCCCTTGCGGATGCTCGACATCCCGCCCGCCGTCTTCCACCGCGCCTACAACGCGGTGGCCAACTCCACTTTGTGGTTCGTCAACCACCTGCTCTACGACATCCCCAACGCACCCAACTTCGGCACGAAGTTCCAGCGCGAGTGGGAGTCCTATCGCGACTACAACGGCGTGTTCGCGCTCGCGCTGGCCGAGGAGGCCGGCCACGAGGCCCGCGTGATGGTGCAGGACTACCACCTGACCCTGACCCCGGCGATGCTCCGCGCCGAGCGGCCGGATCTGCGCATCGCCCACTTCAGCCACACGCCGTGGGCGCCGCCCGAATACTTCTCCCTGCTGCCCGACGAGGTGGCCAGGGAAGTCCTGGAAGGCATCCTGGGCGCCGATCACGCCGGGTTCCTCACCGACAGGTGGGCCCAGGCGTTCATGGACTGCTGCGTGGCGCTCCTGGGCGCGGAGGCCGACCGGGTCGGCCGCAGCGTCACCCACGAGGGCAGGACGACCCGCATCGGCGTGCACAGCCTCGGCGTGGACGGCGCGGCGCTGTGGGAGCGGGCCTGCGAGCCCGACGTCGAGTCGCACATGACCGCGCTCAGGGAGCAGGTGGGCGACCGCCGGCTGATCGTCCGCATCGACCGCACCGAGCTGTCGAAGAACATCGTGCGCGGCCTGGTGGCCTACCGCGAGTTCCTGGCCGCGCACCCCGAGTGGCACGGGCGGGTGGTGCACCTGGCGTTCGCCTATCCGAGCAGGCACGACCTGCCCGAATACCGCGAATACACCGCGTCGGTGCAGCGCAGCGCCCAGGAGATCGAGGACGAATACGCCACCGAGGACTGGGATCCGCTCATACTCAACGTCAACGACGACTATCCGCGTTCGCTGGCCGCGTACCGGATGGCCGACGTGCTGCTGGTCAACCCCATCCGCGACGGGATGAACCTGGTCGCCAAAGAGGGTCCCGTCCTGTCGCCGCGCTGCGCGCTCGTGCTGTCGCGCGAGGCAGGGGCCGCCGCCGAGCTGGGGCCGTACGCGCTGATGGTCAACCCCTACGACGTCAGCGGCACGGCGGCGGCGCTGCACGAGGCGCTGATCATGCCCGAGGACGAGCGGCGGATGCGCCGCGACAAGCTGCACGCGGCGGCCACCGCGCTGCCGCCGCAGAAGTGGCTCGCGGCCCAGCTCGACGCACTGGCCTGAAAGGTCCTGCCTACCATCGGGAGCTCAAGGGTGACGACGGTCTCAGAGCCCGTCCGGCTGGTCAGAGACCGCCCGACGTGGCTCATCTACCTGCAGCTCGGCACGTTCGCCATCTTCCTGTACGGCCTCAGCGCCGCCCTGCCGCTCCTGCGCGCGGACCAGCGGACCTCGGCCACCGTGGCCGGGCTGCACGGCACCGCCATGGCCCTCTGCACGATCGCGGCCGGGCTGGCGCTGCCGCTGCTCACCAGGCGGTTCGGCAGGCGGGCGACGAGCTGGATCGGGATCGCGGGGATGAACGCCGGCGTCCTCCTGGTCCTGCCCACCGACTCCCTGGTCCTGACCCTGCTCGGGTACGGGCTGTCCGGCGGCTTCGGCTCCGTGATGCTCTACACCTCCATGGCCGCGCTCAGCGATCATCAGGGCGCGGCCGGGCCGGCGGCGCTCAGCGAGGCCAACGCCGTCGGCGTGGTCGTGGGCATGACGGTGACGTTCGGGCTCAGCGTGGTCGCCCAGACGGCGCTCGGCTGGCGGGCCGCGCTGCTGATCACCCCGATCGCCAGCGCGCTGCTCGCGGTGACGATGGGCCGTACCTGGACCAGGGCGTCCCCACGGGAGGCCGCGAGCCCGGTCGCGGCGATCGCGCACGCGCCCGGCTGGCGCTTCCACCTGGCGGGCGCCGTGCTGTTCTGCTGCGTGGCCCTGGAGTTCTCCTTCAACCTGTGGGCCGCCGAGCTGTTCGCCGACAGGACGGGGCTGAGCACGGCCACGGCCGCCACGGCGCTGACCGCGTTCATGGCGGGCATGGCCGCGGGCCGGTTCGCCGGGACGCAGCTCGCGTTACGCCTGCCGCCCGTGCCGCTGTTCGCGGGCGCGCTGGCGCTGACCATGGCCGGCTGGCTGCTCTTCTGGGCGAGCACCCAGCCGGTGCTGTCCTACGCCGGGCTGGTGGTCAGCGGGCTCGGCGTCTCCCTGCACTTCCCGCTCGCGCTCACCGCGCTGATCGACGGCGCGGGCGGCCGGGCCGACCGCGCGGCGGCGGCCTCGCCCATCTGGGCGGGCGCCGCCATGGCGGTCGGGCCGCTGGCGCTCGGGGCGCTCGCCGATGGCTTCGGCACCGGGACGGCCTTCCTGATGGTGCCGATGTTCATCGGCCTGGCCGTCGCCGGGGTGCTCAGTTCCAGTCGGCGTGCTTGAGCGCGTCGGCGAGCCCCGGGGTGTTCCACTGGTCGACGACGAGGATCTTCGTCGTCGGCAGATACCACTCACGCTGCACGTAGCGGGACTTCACCCCGCCGCCCGAGTAGGAGACGCAGGTGGCCTTCCACTCACGGTAGGCCGCCTTGTGCCCGGGGCCCACCTGGCGCAGGCCCTTGCTCCTGGCCGCGCCGACGACCTGGCCCCACTTGCGGTTGTGCGGGCAGAGCTGCACGTCCGTGGCCGGGTAGAAGGGCTCTTCTCCGTCGTACGGCCGGAAGAGCTCGTTGCCCTGCTTGATGGCCTTCGGCCCGAGCACCCAGAAGCTGTCGCACTCGGGAGTGCCGTACCCCTTCTCCGGCTTGGCGCACTTGCCGGTGACCACGCGGATCCAGTCGGAGCCGACACGGTAGACCTTCCACCGGATCGGCAGGTAGAGCGTCAGCCCGCCCCTGAGCTTGAGCGGCTGCGCGGGCGCCGCGCTCGTCAGGGTCGTGGCTCCGGCGGCGTTCGCGGGCAGGGGGGCGGCGAGGAGGGTGGCCGCGGCCAGGGCCGCGACGGCAAGGTATCGCTTGGACATGCGCCCGAACGTAGGGGCCGCGGCTTGCAGATCAGTCACGAACGGCTGAAAGCCGACGTCAGCTCGCCGAGCAGCGCGACGACGCCCTCGGGGCCGTCCACCACGATGTCGGCCCGCTCGGCCAGCGCCGTGACCTCGGCGGATCCGCTGCACACGGTCACCCCGGGCAGCCCCGACGCGCGGACGGCGTCGAACGCGGCCAGGTCGCCGAGATCGTCCCCGGCGAACATGACGGACCTCGCCGCCCGTTCGGCCAGGAACAGGCTGAGCGCGTGCCCCTTGTCCATGCCGGGCGGCCGGAGCTCCAGCACCAGGCGGCCGGGCTCGATCACCAGGCCGTGCTTCTCGGCCAGCTTGGCCAGCGGCTCGCGCAGCATGGCCAGGGCCCCTTCGGGGTCGGGGCTGCGCCGGGTGTGCACGGCCACGGCCCGGCCCTTGTCCTCGATCGACACTCCGACGAGGCCGAGCGAGTCGAGCAGCAGAGGCAGCTCGGCCTCCGCGCGCGGCACGCCGGGAGGGGGCGGCGGCGCGGAGATCCGGCCGTCCTCCCAGCGTTCGAAGCCGTAATGGCCGAGGATCACCAGCCCTGGCACGCCGGCCAGGTCGGGTCCGAGCTCCAGTACGGTGGCCACGGGCCTGCCGGTGACGATGGCCACCGCCAGGATGTGCGCGCCCAGCTCGGCGAGAACCGCCGGCGCCTTCGGATGGATCACGGCCGTGGCGGGATCGGGCACGATCGGCGACAGGGTTCCGTCGAAGTCGAGCCCGATCACGGCGCCTGCCGGATCGCTCAAGATCGCTTCCATTCCAGGGATGTTCCTCACGCGGCTGCCGTACCCAGCCGTTCAGGGACGCATGCCAAGCCTTCTGGCCGCGCGCTCACGCTGGCGCGTGGAGCGTAACCTGCGCAGTCGCTTGACCAGCATGGGGTCCTGTTCGAGCGCTTCCGGCTTGTCGATCAACTCGCCGAGCAACTGGTAATAGCGGGTGGCGGAGAACCCGAAGGCCTCCTTGATGGCCTGCTCCTTCGCACCCGCGTGGCGCCACCATTGGCGCTCGAAGGCGAGGAGCTCGATGTCGCGTTCTGAGAGTGGTCGGTGGGACGGCTCCTGGGCAGCATTGTCACCGCTGAGCGGTGCTCCCATGGTGTCCTCCTCGAAAGGGGCGAGCGACGATCACGTCGCACGCACGCGGCCCGTGGCCATCGTAATGTGCCGAGTGCGGCTGTTCACGGCGGATTGCGAGACGTACAGTCACCAAATGTGACCTCAGTCATCACACTCCTCACCGACTATGGGCTCGAAGATGGCTATGTGGCGGCCTGTCATGGAGTGATTGCCGGGATCGCGCCCGAGGCGCGGGTGATCGACGTGTGCCACCTGATCCCGGCGGGAGACGTACGGCGTGGCGCGGCGGTTCTCGCTCAGACCATCCCGTATCTGCCCCTGGGCATTCATATCGGCGCGGTCGATCCCGGTGCGGGCGGGGCCAGGCGCGCGGTGGCCGTCGAGGCGGGCGGCCGGGTGTTCATCGGCCCCGACAACGGGCTGCTGTCGTGGGCCGTGCACGCCAGCGGCGGCGCGCTGGCGGCGTACCAGATCAGCAACGAGGACCACTTCCTGCGGCCGGTCTCGCCGACCTTCCACGGGCGCGACGTCTACTCGCCGGTCGCGGGACGGCTGTGCGGCGGCCTGAGCCCGGCGGAGCTGGGGCCGGAGATGCCGCTCGACCGGCTGGTCTCGCTGCCCGAGCCGACCTCGCTGCTGCGCGAGGGATCGGTGGAGGGCGAGGTGGTCTCGGTCGACCGCTACGGCAACACCCAGCTCTCCATCGCGGCCGGCGACCTGCACGCGCTGGGCGTGCGGCTCGGCGACACGCTCGGGGTGTGGCTGGGGCGGCGGCAGCTCGCGCTGCCGTACAAGGAGACGTTCGCGGCGGTGCCGCCGGGCGAGCTGGTGGCGTTCGCGGACTCCGCGGGGCTGATCGCGATCGCGGTGAACGCGGGCGACGCCGCCCAGCGGCTGGGGCTCCCACCTGGAGCGCATGTCCGACTTTCCCCGACTCCGTAATACGAAGAGCTACAAACCCGTAGTTACTCCGCGTATCGGTCTGTTTACTGAAGCGTCGGAATGAGTGCGCGTTCACGTGCCAGAATGCACGGGCTGATCGGGTGTCCCTCCCCTCCCGTTCGAGGTTGACGTGTACAACCTGTCCGTTGCGCTGCTGTCCCTATTGTCCGCGATCTGGCCTTCGCCGGAGCCGCCCGTGCCGGAGCGCTGGCACGAGTGGCCGGTGGCGAAGGTCTTCCCCGGCACGGTGCCCGGCCTCAGCCCGTCTGGGGCGCGGGTCACGTACGTGCTGGCCGGAATCGCCCCCGAGTCGTCCTGCGAGGCGGCGTTCCAGGTCGCCGCCGTGCGTCCCGGCTGCCGCACGGCGTTACGCGCCACCTACGCCGACAGCACGCAGACGTACGTCGCCACCGTGGGCATCGCCGTGCTCGACGGGCCGGGGATGGGACCCTACGCCGCCGGGCGGCCGGCCACCGTGCGGCCCGTGGCGTTCCCCGGCGGGCCGGCCGAGCGGTTCGGCGAGCGCCAGTACTTCACCGGGGTGCTGATCGGGTCGGAGCACCGTTACGTGGTGGCGGCGGCCGCCGGGTACGCGGACGGGCGGGCGTACCGGCCGGGCTGCCGCACCGTGCCGCGGCTGCGCGACACCGCGCGGCAGCTCGCCGCGACGCTGCACCGGGCGCTGACCCGATGAAGCGGCTCATCCTGCCCGTGCTGCTGAGCGGCCTCGTGATCGGGATCGCGGCGCCCGGCGTGTCCGACGACATGGGCGAGATCGCGCGGGCCGGCCAGTGGCAGCTCAGCGCGTTGCGGCTGCCCGAGGCGTGGCGGCTGAGCAAGGGCGCAGGCGTGGTCGTGGCCGTGCTGGACACCGGCGTGAACGGCCGCCATCCCGACCTGGCGGACGCCGTCGTCCAGGGGCCGGACCTGACCGGGGCGGCCAGGAGCCCGGCGCTCTGGGGGCAGCACGGGACCGCCATGGCCAGCCTGATCGCCGGCCGGGGGCACGGCGACGGCAACCGGCGCGGCGTCGTGGGGGTGGCCCCCGCTGCCGAGGTGCTGTCGGTCAGGGTCACGCTGGACAACGGCGACCCGCTGCGCGACAAGCGCCGCCCCGGCGGGGCCGAGGCGCTGGCCAAGGGCATCCGGTACGCGGCCGACCACGGCGCCGACGTCATCAGCATGTCGCTCGGCGGCGGCAGCGGCGCATGGGAGGGCTCGGCGCCCGAGGAGGAGGCCGTCCAGTACGCGATCGCCAAGGGCGCCGTGCTGGTGGCCTCGTCTGGCAACGACGGCGACTCGGCCAACAGGAAGAACTTCCCGGCCGCCTACCCCGGCGTGATCGCCGTGGGGGCCGTGGACCGGCGGCTGAGGGTGGCCGCGTTCTCCAACCGGCAGGACTACGTGTCCGTGGTCGCACCCGGCACGGAGATCGTCACGGCCGACGGCAGCGACTCGTACATGGTCGGCGACGGCACCAGCTCGGCTGCGGCCATGGTCGCCGGCATCGCGGCCCTGATCAGGGCGGTGCATCCGCGCCTGTCGCCGTACCACGTGCGGCTGGCCATCGAGCAGGGCACCAGGAGGCGGCCCGCGGACGGCTACAGCCGCGCGTACGGGCACGGCGTGGCCAACGCGCTGCTGGCCCTGCGCGCGGCCGACCGGCTGGACCTGCCCGCGTCCGTGCCGCCCATGCCCGGCGCGTACTTCGGCGAGGGGCCGCTCGCCACGATCCCCGCCTCCAGGGCGCCCGTGGTGGCGGGGATGCTGATGCTGATGGCGGTCATGGCGGCGCGGGTGATCACGACGCATCGGCGTCGCAGGAGGGATGTAACCTAGCAAGCGCTTGTGTGATACTCCTGGCTATGACGTTCGCGATCGAGGGCTGGTTCGCCGTCGGCGACGACGGGATCCACCTGCTCGGCACCAAGTGCTCGGACTGCGGCACGGTCTGCTTCCCGCCGCGGCGGGGGCTCTGCCCCAATCCGCACTGCACGGGCACGGAGATGACCGGCATCGGGCTGCCGCGGCGCGGGCGGGTGTGGTCCTACACCAACGCCTGCTATCCGCCGCCGGCGCCGTTCGTGGCGGCGGAGCCGTACGAGCCGGTGACGCTGGCCGCGGTCGAGCTCGACGAGGTGGGGATCGTGGTGCTCGGTCAGGTCAAGGGCCTGACCGTGGCCGAGCTGGAGGTGGGCATGGAGCTGGAGCTCATCTCGGGGACGCTGGCCGACGGGCCGCTGGTGTGGATGTGGGGGCGGGCGTCGTGAGCGTCGTGGTGCTGGGCACGGGGATGCATCCGTGGGGCAAGTGGGGCCGTCCGTTCCTGGAGTACGGCGTGGCGGCGGCCAGGGCGGCCCTGGACGACGCCGGCGTGGCCTGGACGGACGTGCAGTACATCGTGGGCGCGGACACGATCAGGAACGGCTATCCGGGTTTCGTCTCCGGCGCCGCCTACGCCGAGGCGCTCGGCTGGTCCGGGGCCAGGGTCGCCTCCTGCTACGCGGCCTGCGCGTCGGGCGCCCAGGCCGTGGACATCGCGCGCACCCGCATCCTGGCGGGGCTGTGCGAGGTGGCGCTGGTCGTCGGGGCGGACTCGACGCCCAAGGGCTTCTTCAAGCCGGTGGGCGGGGACCGGCCGGACGATCCCGATTGGCTGCGCTTCCGGCTCCTCGGCGCCACAAATCCTGGATATTTCGGCCTTTATGCGCGTAGGCGGATGGCGCTCCACGGCTCCACCCCCGCCGACTTCGCCGCCGTCAAGGTCAAGAACGCGCTGGCCGGATCGCTCAACCCGATGGCCCGCTACCGCTCTCCGGTCACCGCCGAGCAGGTGGCGGCCTCCCCCATGGTGGCCGACCCGCTGCGCCTGATGGACATCTGCGCCACCTCCGACGGGGGCGCGGCGGTGGTGCTGGCCTCGGAGGACTACGCCAGGCGGCGCGGCGCGACGGACCTGGTACGCCTGGCCGCCGTCTCCACGGTCACCCCGACCTTCCCGAGCACGATCCTGGAGCTGCCGAACTTCGCCACCGACTCCTGCGCCGCCGTGCCCGCCCCCGAGAGGCCCTTCAGAGCCGCGATCGCGCACGCCGCCTACGAGGAGGCCGGGCTCGGGCCCGAGGACGTCTCCCTGGCGGAGGTGTACGACCTGTCCACGGCGCTGGAGCTGGACTGGATGGAGGACGTCGGGCTGTGCCCGCCGGGCGAGGCCGACAAGCTGCTGCGCGCGGGCGAGACCGGGCTCGGCGGCCGGGTGCCGGTCAACCCGTCGGGCGGGCTGGCGTCGTTCGGTGAGGCCATCCCCGCCCAGGCCATCGCGCAGCTCTGCGAGCTCGTCACCCAGCTGCGCGGGCGGGCGGGACCGCGCCAGGTGGCCGGCGCCCGCGTCGGCCTCGCCGCCAACCAGGGCCTGTTCGGCCACGGCTCGGCCATCATCGCCACCACCTGACCGGCCCGCACCGCCCCCCCGGCACCACCGCGAGGACCCCAGGCAGCACGAAGGCCCTCCGGGCAACGCTCCTCGGAGGGCCTTCGGTCACGGGTGGCTCAGATGTGCACCACGTCGTGCGTCTCGGCGAAGTGACAGGCACTCTCGTGCCCGGTCCCCGGCCTGATCTGCAGCAGGGGCTCCTCCTCCGCGCAGATCTCCTGCGCCTTCCAGCACCGCGTCCTGAACCGGCACCCGGACGGCGGGTTGGCCGGCGACGGCGGGTCACCCTGGAGGATGATCCGCTCGCGCTGCTCGCGCCCCTCGGGATCCGGCACCGGCACCGCCGACAGCAGCGCCTGCGTGTACGGATGGGCGGGCTTGTCGTAGATCTCGATGTCCTTGCCGAGCTCCACGAACTTGCCCAGGTACATCACGCCCACCCGGTCGGAGATGTGGCGCACCACCGACAGGTCGTGGGCGATGAAGATGTAGGCCAGGTCGAACTCGTTCTGCAGCCGTTCGAGCAGGTTGATGACCTGTGCCTGGATCGACACGTCCAGCGCGGACACCGGCTCGTCGCAGACGATGATCTCCGGCTGGAGCGCCAGGCCGCGGGCGATGCCGATGCGCTGCCGCTGGCCGCCGGAGAACTGGTGCGGGTACCGGTTGATGTGGTCGGGGTTGAGTCCCACGACGTCCAGCAGGTCCTGCACCTTCTTGCGGCGGCTGCCCTTCGGCGCCACCTCGGTGTGGATCTCGTACGGCTCGCCGATGATGTCGCCGACGGTCATACGGGGGTTCAGCGAGGTGTACGGGTCCTGCATGACCATCTGGATGTTGCGGCGCATGCGCTTGAGCTCGCCGCCCCTGGCCTTGGCGATGTCCCGGCCCTTGATCTTCACCGAGCCGGAGGTCGGCCGCTCCAGAGCCATCAGCACCTTGGCGAGGGTGGACTTGCCGCAGCCGGACTCGCCCACGACGCCCAGCGTCTCGCCCTTCCTCAGGTCGAACGAGACGCCGTCGACGGCCTTGATCGCCCCGATCTGCTTCTTGAAGATGACGCCCTGGGTCAGCGGGAAGTGCTTGACCAGGTCGCGTACCTCAAGGATCGGCTCACTGCCTGTCGCCATCGAGGACCTCCCTCCAGTAATGGCAGGCGCTGCTCCGTGTGCCGCTGATCTCGTAGAGCGCGGGGACGTCGACCACGCAGTTGTCCTGCCGGTACGGGCAGCGGGGATGGAACGAGCAGCCCGTCGGCAGGTCGAGCAGGTTCGGCGGCAGGCCCTTGATGGCGTACAGGTCCTGGCCCTTGAGGTCGACCCTGGGGATCGACTCGAGCAGGCCCTTCGTGTACGGGTGCGCGGGCGCCTTGTAGATGTCGTGCACGGGGGCGTTCTCCACGATGCGCCCCGCGTACATGACCGCGATCTTGTCCGCCACGTCGGCGACCACGCCCAGGTCGTGCGTGATCAGGATCATGCCCATGCCGCTCTCGCGCTGCAGCTCGGCGAGCAGCTCCATGATCTGCGCCTGGACGGTCACGTCGAGCGCCGTGGTGGGCTCGTCCGCGATCAGCACCTCGGGGTCCAGCGCGATCGACATGGCGATCATGATGCGCTGCCGCATGCCCCCGGAGAACTGGTGCGGATAGTCGTTGACGCGCTGCCTGGCAGCCGGGATGCGGACCCGGTCCATCATCTCGACGGCCTTCTTCATGCCGTCGGACTTGGACATGCCGCGGTGCACCCGGAACATCTCGCTGATCTGCCAGCCCACGGTGAACACGGGGTTCAGCGCGGACAGCGCGTCCTGGAAGACCATCGCGATCCGCTGGCCGCGCACCTGCGTACGGGCCTCTTCCGAGAGCTTGAGCAGGTTGGTGCCCCTGAAGCGGATCTCGCCCTTGGGGATGACCGCGGGCGGCATGTCCAGGATGCCCATGATCGCCTGAGCGGTCACGGACTTGCCGGAACCCGATTCGCCCAGGACGGCGAGTGTCTCGCCGGGGCCGACCGTGTAGCTCACGCCGTTCACGGCTCGTACGATCCCCGCGCGGGTACGGAACTCCACGTGCAGGTTGTCGACCGCGAGCAGCGGCTGGTCGCCTGGCCCTCCCTCGGCAGGCAACACATCCGATGACGTCTTCTTCACTTGATCCCCCCTTCTACCTGAGCTTCGGATCGAGAGCGTCGCGCACGGCGTCTCCCAGCATGATGAACGCGAGCACCGTGATGCTCAGGAACACGGCCGGGAAGATCAGCGGCAACGGCGCGTCGAGGAACCTGGGCTGCGCGTCCGCGATCATCAGACCCCAGGAGATCGCCGGCGGCTGGACGCCCACGCCCAGGTAGGACAGCGCGGCCTCGGCCGCGATGAACCCGCCCAGGTTGATCGTCGCGATGACGATCACGGGGGCCAGCGCGTTCGGCAACAGGTGGCGGAACATGATGCGACTCGAACCGGCGCCGAGCGCCCTGGCCGCGACCACGAAGTCCTGTCCCTTGGTGGTGATGACCGCCGCGCGCATGATCCGGAACGTCATCGGCCAGCCCAGGAGGGTCAGTGCGATGACGACCAGCCAGATGCCCAGCCCGCTGTCGCGGAAGGTCGCGCCGATGAGCAGCGCGCCCAGGATGCTGGGGATGGCGAAGAAGATCTCGGTGATCCTGGAGGCCACCGTGTCGGTGCGGCCGCCGAAGAAGCCGGCGATGAGACCGGTCAGGCCACCGATGACCGCGGCCGCGATCGTGGTGCTGATGCCGATCACCAGCGAGTTGGCCGCGCCGTAGATGGTGCGGGCGTAGAGGTCACAACCGAGGTTGTCCCTGCCGAAAGGATGCCCGGCGCTCGGGAGCTGACGGGCGGTGCCCAGTTCGCAGGTCCTGGCGTCGGACGGGTCGATCGAGGTGAACAGCGACGGCCACACCGCCATCAGCACCAGCACCGTGATGAGGATGCACGAAGCGATGAAGATGGGCTTGCGGCGCAGGTCGTGCCAGGCGTCGCCCCACAAGCTGGCCGGTCTGGCTTCCTTGATCTTGGTTGGCGGCAGAGGGGCGGGGCTTCCCTCGGAAGCGATGACGGGCCCGCCCGGCCGAATGTCACTCATAGCGGATCCTCGGGTCGAGCACTGCGTACATCACATCGACGACCAGGTTGGCCAGGATGTAAATCAGCACCAGGATTGTCACGATACCGACGACGACCGGCTGCTCTCTCAAATAGACCGAGATGAACAACTGGTTGCCGATGCCCGGCAGGTTGAAGATCCGCTCGGTGATCACCGCCCCGCCCATGAGGTTGCCGAGGTCGGCGCCCAGGAACGTGACGAGAGGGATCAACGCGTTGCGCAGGCCATGTCTGCCGACGACCCGTCTTCGTGACAGGCCCTTGGCGGTCGCGGTCCTGATGAAGTCTGCCCGCAGGGTCTCGGCCAGGCTGGTCCTGGTGAGACGGGTGAGATAGGCGATCGACACTCCGGCGAGCACGAAGCCGGGCAGCAGATAGCTGCGCCACCCGTTGGAGATGCCCGCGATCGGGAAGATGTCGAGGCCCGTCCACTGCTTGAGCTTCACGCCCAGCATGTACTGCAGGACGAATCCCGACACAAGAGTCGGCACCGAGATCAGCAGCAGGGTGGAGGCGAGGATCAGGGTGTCGATCGCCTGGCCGCGCCGCAGCGCCGCCCAGAGGCCGAGACCGACGCCGATGACCGCTTCGATGACGAGGGCGGTGAGCGCCAGGTTCAGGGTGACCTGGAACTTGCCCGCCATGATCTGGGACACGGGCACGTCGGCGAACGTGACGCCGAAGTCCCCGCGCAGGAGCACGCCGCTGATGTAGTACCAGTACTGCAGCAGCAGCGGATCGTTGAGGTGATACTGCTCGCGCAGGATGGCGACGATGTTGGGGTCCGCTCGCTTCTCACCGGCCAGCGCCGCGATGGGATCGCCGGGCAGCGCGAAGACGATGGTGAAGATGAGCAGGGTGGCACCCAACAACACAGGTAGTGACTGGAGCAGACGCCTGATGATGTAACGGCCCATTTAAGCCTCCCGTACATGCCAAGAAGGCAGTCCCTCGGCCCAGGGTTCCCGGCCGAAGACACCGCCTTCTTGGCTGGCCCTTCGAGGGCGGGCGCCACGCGCCCGCCCCAGGGCTCAACCGTCAGACTTTCTCGACGTCGGCCCACTCAACCTGGTTGAGCAGGTTGATCTTGACGTTCTTGACCTTGCTGGAGTAGCCGGAGTTGTTCCGGTAGAAGTACACCGGAATGTAGGGCAGCTCCTCGTTCAGGATGTCATCCGCCTGCTGGTAGAACTTCAGGCCGTCCTCGACGGACGCGGCCTGGTCGCCCTTGGCGATCAGGTCGTCGAACGCCTTGTTGGAGTAGCCGCCGTAGTTCGAGCCGTTGGCGATGGCGCCGGTGCTGAAGATCGGCGACAGGTAGTTCTCCGCCGACGGGTAGTCGATGGCCCAGCCCATCCGGAACAGGCCCTTGTACTTCTTGCTGTCCAGCTCGTCCAAGATGCTGGCGAACTTCTCGAACGGCTTGGCCACAGCGTCGATGCCGAGGTTCGCCTTCAGGTTGTTGGCGATGGCCTCGATCCACTCCTTGTGCGGACCGTCGGCGTTGTAGCCGATCTCGAGCTTCTTGGGGCCGGCCGCGGACTCGTACAGCTTCTTGGCCTCGGCCGGGTTGTACGTGCACGCCTTGCAGGCGCCCTGGCGGTAGCCCGCGATGGCCGGGTTGATGAAGTCGTCGGCCGGGGACCGGGTGCCGGAGAAGACCGTCTCGGCGATGGTCTTCCTGTCGATGGCCATGGAGATGGCCTTGCGGATGTCGACCTTGTTCAGCTCGTCGTTGTACTTGAGCGGAACGCCGATGTAGCCGACGCCGGCGTCAGGCTGGTCCTGGTAGCGCTCCCCGAGGGTGGCCTTGGCGGTGGAGATCGCGGCGGGGCCGAGGGAGTCGTGGATGTCGAGGTTGTCGGCCTGGAGGTCGTTGAACGCCGTGTCCGAGTTCGTGTACAGCTTGAACTGGAGCTTCGTCCAGTTCTTCGGCTTCGCACCCGGATACTTGTCGTAGACCGACATGTCGATGGTCTGGTCGGTGCCCTTCTTGAAGGGCTTGTCCATCTTGAACAGACCCTGGCCGATGGGCTTCTCTCCGTACTCGGCCGTCACCTTGCCGTCGGCGCCGAAGGCGGCCTTGGGCAGCGGGTAGAAGGCGGTGTAGCCGAGCATGACCTTGAACTGCGAGAACGGCGCGGTCAGGGTGACCTTCATCGTCGTGTCGTCGACGGCTTCAAGGCCCTTCATGCCCTTCGCGGTGACTGGCTTGCCCTCGCCCGGGTTGAGGTCGGCGAAGCCGTCCACCCTGCCGAAGAAGTAGCCGGCGCTCTGCGCGTTCTCCTGGTTCGCCGCATAGTTCCAGGCGTCCACGTAGTTCTGCGCGATCAGCGGCTCACCGTTGTGCCAGGTGTAGCCTGCCTTGAGCTTGATCGTCCAGACCTTCTGGTCGTCGCTGGTGATCGACTCCGCAGCGGCCTCGACGGCGTTCTTGTTCTCGTCGTAGTTGACGAGGGGCTCAAACAGCGCGGCGAGCGTCTCGGAACCCTCGGACTCCGTCGTGTTCGACGGGACCAAGAGCTCCTGCGGCTCACCGAGCTCCATGCGGACCGGCGTTTCGCCGCCGCCCGTGGCAGTGCCACCGGTTTCCGAGGCACCGCCGCCACACGCGGCAACCGCGAGGGCGAGCAGCGCGGTACCGGCGACGATCTGTGCGCCCTTAGTAACACGCATGGTGAAAGAATTCCTCCCTCTACAGTGGGCGTACAGCGCTGAGCTGCGGTGATCGCGAGCAGCCTGACGGGGGGGTCCTGGTATCCCCCCGGATTTGGCTGACATGGTCAAACCAGCCGACGCCCTGCCAGTCGATCGCGACTATCCCTTACTCCTTGCCACCAGCGAGTCTCTGGCGCGTTGCAGTTCGGTCACACGTACGCCTATCCACCGTCACAGACATTTGGTTCAATCCGCACCAAACCCCGTGAAACAGCACTTGCAGGCAAGGTACGGACGTGAACAGCGGATGAAAAATACCCTCTACACGACAGTGGTCGCGCCCTTGCCAGCGCGCCCCGGCTGGCTGGGCTACGGTTGAGCAGGTCTTGACGGCGCCTTGGAACCCGGCGGCGTAAGACTCCGTCCAACTGACTGTCGCCGACCCGTGCGACAGGCACCCCATCGACCGGGATCCAATAGAGTCCTTGCCATGAGCCAGCCGGAATCCGTTGTAGCGGACGCCCAGGCGGGCGGCCGAAGCGGACAGGAGCCGCTGGCCAAGCTCGCCAAGAGGTATGGGCTTCGCCGTGCCATCGCGCGGCCGAGGTTCTCTGTCTACCTGCGCCAGCTGTGGGAGCGGAGACATTTCATCCTGACGTACGCGACCTCGCGCAACGTCTCGAAATACTCCAACTCCGCCCTCGGTCAGCTCTGGCAGGTGCTGACGCCGCTGCTCAACGCCGCCATCTACTTCCTGATGTTCGGCCTCATCCTCGGCGGCAGCAAGGACATCGAGAACTATCCGGCGTTCCTGCTGACCGGCATGTTCATCTTCACCTTCACCCAGCGGACGGTCACCGCGGGCGCGAAGTCGATCTCCGGCAACCTGTCGCTCATCCGCGCGCTCCACTTCCCCAGGGCATCGCTTCCGCTCGCCTACACGATCCAGGAGCTCCAGCAGCTCGCCATCTCCATGGGCGTGCTCCTCACCCTCGTGGTCGCCACCCAGGAGTGGCCCACCTGGTTCTGGCTCTGGATCCCCTTGGTGCTCGCGCTGCAGACGATGTTCAACATCGGCGCGGGGCTCGTGGTCGCCCGGCTCGGGGCCACGATGCGCGATCTCAACCAGTTGCTGCCGTTCATCACCCGTACCTGGCTCTATGCCTCAGGCGTGTTCTTCTCGATCCAGGACAAGGTCGTCGAGTCCGCGGAGCTGCCCCAGTGGGTGGCCAACGTGATGTACCTCAACCCGGCGGCCTCCTACATCGAGTGGATGCGCGAGATCCTCATCAAGTCCCACAACACCGAGTTCGGTCACTACCCGCCGCCGATGGTCTGGATGTCTTGCGTATTCTGGGCGGTGTTCGCTCTCGGCTTCGGCTTCTGGTACTTCTGGCGGTCCGAGGAGAGGTACGGGCGTGGCTGAACTGATCAAGGAGCTGTCACAGGTGAAGGGCGAGGAGCCCGCCGTCCCCGGCAAGGATGTCAGAGTGCATCCCAACCCGGAACCCCAGGGCAAGCGGCCGCTTGACGTCCCCACGGGCACTCCGACCGTCATCGTCGACGACCTCCACATCGTCTACCGCGTCTACGGCGCGGCCAGCGACACGGAGAAGGGCAACGCGGTCAACGCCCTCACGCGCATTCTCAGGCGTCAGGGCCGTCCGCAGATGAAAGAGGTCCACGCGGTCAAGGGCGTGACCTTCGTGGCCTATCACGGCGACGCCATCGGCATCGTGGGCCGCAACGGCTCGGGCAAGTCCACGCTGCTGCGGGCCATCGCCGGCCTGCTGCCCCCGCACGAGGGCGCCGTCTACACCGACGGGCAGCCGTCGCTGCTCGGCGTCAACGCGGCCCTCATGCGCGAGCTGACCGGTGAGCGCAACATCGTCCTCGGCTGTTACGCCATGGGCATGACGCCTTCCGAGGTCCGGGAGAAATACCAGGAGATCGTCGACTTCTCCGGCATCGATGAGTTCGTCCAGCTGCCGATGTCCACCTACTCCTCCGGCATGGGCGCGCGGCTGCGCTTCGCCATCTCCTCCGCCAAGACCCACGACGTCCTGCTCATCGACGAGGCCCTGGCGACCGGCGACCGCGAGTTCCGCAAGAAGAGCGAGGAGCGGATCCGCCAGATCCGCGAGTCGGCCGGCACGGTGTTCCTCGTGGCCCACGACCTCAGGGTCATCGAAGAGACCTGCAACCGGGTCATCTGGCTGCACAAGGGCAAGATCAAGATGGACGGCGACCCCAAGGAAGTCATCGCCGCCTACAACAAGGGCTGACCCGCTCCCCTTCTCCCCCGCCCCTGGGCGGGGTTTTGACATGCCCGGATTCGATCATTTGTGCGAAGACCGGTGCGACGCGAGGGATGAATGACTGACAGAGAGCCTGCCGTTCCGATAGGATTCGAACGCCAATTCGAGCTGAGGAACGGCGATGGAGTGGGAGTGCGCGATGGGAGAGCTTTCGGCCGCCATTGACCATCTGGCCATCGAGGAGGTGTCCGAGATCCCGAGGATGCAGGTCGCCGAGCAGCTGCTGGAGCTGCACTGGCAGATGGCGCGGCTCCAGGCCCAGATAGCCCGCCGCACCGGTGTCCGACTCCCCTGACCCACGCCCGCGGGGGCGTATGCCTTACCTGCTGGCATGAAAGTGCCGCCGACCCCGGGGTGGGGCCGGCGGCGATGGGGCGGGCTCGTGCGGCGCCACTGCCCTGCAAAGGCGGCGCGTGCGACGAGCCGTGCCCTGGACGAGGGCGCGTCCGCCCAGGCCCGTCATGAGACCACCCGCTCTCGCGGGGGCTCGCAACCAACGCGCGGTCAGTGCCTCGGGCGCTCGGCACCTGTGAGCGCCTCGATCGGCCTGCCGCGTCGGTACGACGGCGGCCCGGTCACGGGAAACCCGCCGTCAGGGAACTGCTGGAGCGCGCGAACGCCGTCGCCTCGTCGCCGTCACGGCCGGTTCCCGGGCGTCGGCACCTAGGACGCCCGCGAACCGTCATGATGGCTTGCGGCGAGCCGCGCTCGTCAGCGCCTGCCCAGCGCCGGTCAGCACCTCTTGAGCACCTGTTCGGCGCTTCTTCGGCACGTCATCGGCGCGTTCGGCACCTCATCGGCGCCTCCGTCGCGTCGGCTAGTCGCGAACCCAGGAGTTCCGCACCGAGCTCGTCAGCGCGTCGGTGGTCCAGCCGAGGGCGGCCATCACGTCGCCGTAGTAGCCGGCGGTCTTGGCGCCGCGGGTGGCGACCAGGTTGGAGGTGTCCTCGACGAGCGGGGTGAGCTCGTCCATGGAGGCGGCCTGGGTGGTGCCAGGCAGCGCCTCGACCACGGGCGCCATCTCGGCCGGCGCGACCTGCCCGACGACCGGGGCCAGCTCGCCGCTCGCGGCGTGCGGCAGCGCGCGGCGCGCGGCCATGGCGAGCCCGGTCAGGGTCGTGTCGGCGGACAGGGACTCGACGCTCTTGGAAGCGGCGCCCATGGTCTTGGCCGTGAGGCCGCTGGCGTCCAGGAAACCGGCGCCGGAGGCCGGCATCAGGCTGGAGGGGGCGAGCCGGTTCACGGTGCCCCCGACGGACGAGTCGACCAGGCCGGTCGCCGCACCGTAGGCGCCGCGCAGGGCAGCACCCTCGGTGACGGACTGGCTGTGGCCCTGCTCACCGGTCTTGACCGTCGGCGTCGCCATGCGCGACGCACCCGACAGCACGGGCAGCGACTTGGTCAGGTCGCCCCCGCCGAGCCGGAACCCGCCGACGATCGGCGACAGCTCGGTCAGCGGCGAACCGCCGCTGAGGACGTCCTCGGCCGCGTTGGCCGCGGGCACGGACATGCCGGGCTCCCGCTGGTCCTCGCTGGCGGCGTCCCGCTCCGCCTCGGTCATGTGGCCGCCCGGGGCCTGGGCCGACTTGGCCTTCCCGCCGAACAGGCTGCCGAACAGGCCGCCGCCGACCAGGCCGCCCAGCAGGCTGCCGATCGGGCTGCCGTTCGCGCTGGTGCCTCCGCCCGGCGCGTCGTTGGCCGCGTACCGTGCGCTGTTGTATTGAACGTCCGCTTGAGCTGGCACGGCCAATGCCGCCGCCAGGCCAAATGCTGTGACGGCGACAGCCGTCTTGACTACTCGATTCATGATTGCCTTCCCGGCTCGTGATCGATCGCTCTCGAATGCGGTGGAAATGCGAATCGATAACCCCCGAATGCCGTGGCGTGCGCGCTATGGGCACCACACGAAGCGTGCAGTCACGGCTGAGCTACGCCAGCAGTTCTATCACTCGGCGTGAGCGCCCGCAGGCGCATGAAAGCCCATGTAGCAGGGGTTTGCAGCCCGGTTACCGAGTAAAGGGGGAAGCGTTGAGCGAGAGACAAAACCGGAAATAGGAGGGCCTTGTTTCCGAAATTGTGCGCACTGACTCGAGGTCAAGCGCACGAACAGGCCGGGCACCCCGGCGGCCCGTGAACAAAGGGTCGCGAAATCAAATGTCACGGGCCGGGGGGTGTGGAATTACCGGTCGCGGTCGACGCGTGCGACCACTCAGACGGGCAGCAGCGCTTCCGCTGGTTCGAACGGGAATCGTTCGGCGAAGGCGGGCCGCAGATCCGTCAGCCAGACGGCCGACGGGTCGTAGCGCGCGAAGAACGGCCTGCCGACCAGCGAGGCGTCGCGCGCCTGGATGAGGTGGAGCATGAAGACGCGCTCCCCGGCGATCTCGGTGACGCCGTCGATGCACACCTTGCCCGGCGTCGCCGACATCGACGGCCCCCGGACGGTCCTGCAGAGCCCCGACACGGTCGAGTAGGCGTCTCTGAAGATCTCGTACGCCCGGCCCAGCGGCACCGCGAAGTAGTCCTGCGGGCCGGTGTCGCGCTCGACGAACATGTAATAGGGAATCATCCCCATCCTGTGCTGCCGCCGCCACATGCCCGACCACACGGCCGGATCATCGTTGATCGACCTGATGAGCGGCGCCTGGGTCCTGATCGTGGCCCCGCTGCCGAGTATGCGCTTGACCGCCGACTCGACGAGCGGCGACTCCAGCTCGCGCGGATGCGAGAAGTGGGCCATGAACGCCAGGTTCTTGCCGGCGTTGACCACTTCCTCGAACAGCCCGAGCGTGGCGTCGGCGTCCGGATCGGTGGTGAAGCGCTGCGGCCAGTAGGCCAGCGCCTTGGTGCCGATCCTGATGGACTCGAGCTGCTCCAGCTCCAGCAGCGGCTCGATATATCGCCTGATCACCGACTCGCCCATGATCATCGCATCGCCGCCGGTGACCAGCACGCTGGTGACCTCGGGATGCCGGCGGATGTAGCTGACCATCTGCCCGATGTCGTCAGAGGCGAACTTCAGGTCCGCGTCACCGACGAACTGCGCCCATCTGAAGCAGTATGTGCAGTACGCGTGACAGGTCTGCCCCTGCTTGGGGAAGAACAGCACGGTCTCGTGATATTTGTGCTGCATGCCAGGGACGGGCTCGTCATCCATCTTCGGGACGTTGAGCTCTTTCTGACCTGCAGGATGGGGGTTGAGCTGCGCGCGCACCCGATTGGCCTCGGCCTGGATCTCCACGTTGGGCGCTTCGGCCTTCAGCAGGTCGGCCAGCCTGGCCACGTCGGCGGCCGGAAGCATGTCCTCCTGCGGGAAGACCAGCCGGTATATGGGGTCGTCGGGAGCGGCCGACCAATCTATGAGTTCGTCCACGACGTAGGCGTTCGTCCGGAACGGCAGCACCGTGGCGACGGCGCGGACCTTCAGGCGCTCCTCGTCGCCCAGCCCCGCACGCTGCAGAAGCTGGTCGAGGTGCTTGGCCGTGTACGCCTTGAAGCGTCGCGTGCCGGCTTGGTTCAAGATCACTAGGCCTTTCCCATCTTTTTTGTTCGATCGGGTGTAAACCTCACGACCCCGTCGCGCGTCTACGGTCCTTAATACCCGGACGCGTCCACCCACGTCAGCGGTTCCGCTGGGCTCCAAGTTTTCCTGCAGGTTTGACATTACTCGCGACATATCGCGATCCGACATACACTGATTTATCGTGACGGATGATCCAGACTTGCGTGCCTCAGACGCCGATCGCGACCGCGTGGCCGCGATGCTGGGTGAGGCGCTCGCCACCGGAAGACTCACCAGCGTCGAGCACGCCGACCGCCTCGACGTCGCCTATACGGCGAAGACGGTCGGCGAGCTCGTCCCCATCACCCGGGACCTGCCCGAGGTGTCCGCGTCGGGCCTGCCCGCGGCCGTCGAGCAGCAGGTCGATGGTTATCTAGGGTTGGAGGACCCTTCCAGCAGGTCAGAGGACGATGATCTTTTCTTTCACGTAGGCCAAGTTGACCGAACGCAGCCGGGGCCGATCGTTATCTAGGGTGTCAAGCGAACTAGGACGTGT
>NZ_BAABDQ010000078.1:0-24133 GCF_039539705.1 Nonomuraea rosea
CCGCCGAGATGCTCGGCGTCACCGCCACGTTCCTGCGGGCTCTGGGCGCCGCCCACCTGATCGAGCCGAAACGCTCAGGCGGCGGTCACCGCCGCTACTCCCGCTACCAGCTGCGCCTGGCAGCCAGGGCCCGCGAACTCGTCGATCAGGGCACACCCGTGGAAGCCGCCTGCCGCATCATCATCCTGGAAGACCAGCTCGCCGAGGCACTACGCATCAACGCCGCCTACGAACGCGAGCACGGACGCACAGCCGGAAACTGACACGGCGGCCTGGTCTCCGACACGCGGGCCAGGCCACACCGCGCACCTCAACGACAGGTGCGCTCCCAGAGAAACCGCTTGTAGAGCGAGCTGGCCTCGCCGGATCGCTGCAGCAATGCCTTCGACCGGAACGGTGCCCGCACGCGTGGCATGGCCTCCTCCAGCGACGCCTCCACCAAGAACGCGGCCCGTAAGCCGGTGATCGTCAAGATGCGCTCCAGCCGGGGCGGGTTGCCCGCCAAGATGCTGACCGCCTCGATCCGCTCATCTCCACCAGATCGCACGAGGGTTGACACCTACAGGCGGCGGGACCGGTGAGCAGTCCGGTCCCCTCGCCATGTGAGCCGAGCTCCGAGAACGTTGCAGTGCTGCGCTACCGGTTCCGCACCGCCCCCTCCGGCGGGATGAGCGTCGGGGCCGTGCTGAACAAGCTGGCCGAGACCGCCGAGCACGTCGGCGAGTTCGCCCGCGAGTTCGGCGAACAGAACTGGGGCGACATGGACGAGGACGAGACCGCGGGCTGGCGCAAAGTGCTCGCGGACCTGGAAGCCGCCGCTGCGGCCTTCCGCCGCACCGTGGACCTGACGGCTGTCGGCCGCGAGACGCTCTCGCCGGACGGCCAGGCGCCGAGGCAGAGGCCATGCCCCGTCTCGGTCAGGAGGCCGTCGCGGCGTAGATGAGGGTGCCGGCGCGTTCGAAGGGGACCGGGGTGCCGTTGAGGAGGACCTTGGTGGCGGCCGGGGCTTCGATGGCGATGGCCTTAGTCGTATCCACGCTGGCCGTCAGGTCGGTGCCGTCGATGCGCACGGTGCCGTCCGTGCCGATCCGCACGGCGAGGTCGTTCACCGCCGTGGGCGACTTGACGATGGCCGGAGTTGACGGACGCGATGATCGCATCCTTGTATCGGCTCATCAGGAAAAATCCGGACTTGCCGCTGGTGATGGTGCCCGTCACGTCCGCCGTGACCGTCGTCGTCCCCGGGCCGACCGCCACCGTCTTGACGTACACCTCGCCGGTCCCCAGCGTCCAGATGTAGCTGGGCGTCAGCTCCAGCGCGCCCGGCCAGGTGGTGTGCGTGAAGCCGCCCGCCTCGATCGCCGGGCGCGAGCGGCAGTACTCCAGCAGCCTCTGCTTGGCCAGGGTGTAGTCCCCGGCCTTGGCCGCGTCCCCCACCGGCACCAGGCCGGGGACGCTGTAGTCCAGCCGTGGCCCGTACTCCCACGCGCCTGCGGTCCACTTCCCGAAGAAGCCCGCGACGGCCAGCCGTCTGAACGAGTACATAGGAAAACGGTAGGAGTAGCCGGTATACCGGCGGTATGTCGTCAGATGCCGATCGCGGCCATGGGCTGCCGGAGGCGCCGCGCCGCCTCCGTGATCGACCCCGAAAGCAACGGATAGACCCGCGAAGTGTGCCAGCTGGTCCAGCGTAAGCCGCTGCTGGACTGTGACCTTCGCGCGCAATCCGGGTCTGGCCTTCGACGACACCGGAGGAGTAGGGCAGGGTGAGTCCGGCCACGGCGGCGGCGTGGTCACGCTCGAGACCCTTGACGAAGGTATGCAGATGGGGCAGGTCATCGCTGCGGACGCCGGCGGCACCGACCAGCAGCGCCACGGGAAGAGCCCACCACCACATGGAACGTGGCGGACCCAACTCGGCGGACGCGCGACCGATGCGGAGCGGCGCGCTCCGGGACAGCAGGGGGTTGGGGCGTGCCGGAGGCCCTGTTGGACGGCTGGAAGCTCCCCGGAGGGTGCCGGGTGGACCTCCAGCCAGTCGCGCGGGTTGAACGGGGCCACTTCGCCCGGGTCGGTCCGGCGCAGCTGCAGGTACGGGCGGTAGGCGCGGGGGCCGGCTGGTCGGGGAGCACGTGCCTCCCCAACGTTGTCAGGCGTTGCCGACGAAGACCGGGGGCGTCCGGCCCTTCCACGGCATGGCCTGTTCCAGGTAGGCGGCGATCTGGAAGAGCAGATCCTCGCGGCCGTGGGCGGCGATGAGCTGTACGCCGATCGGCAGCCCGTCGTCGCTGTGGCCGAGCGGCAGACTGATCGCCGGATGACCGGTGATGTTGAACAGCCCCGTGAACGGCCCATAGTCCGTCAGCGCCGCCCCCCAGGTGCTCAGGGTGTGGCCGGGGTCGTCGTAGCGCAGGGTGCCGTGCGGCGCCGGCAGACGGCCCATCGTCGGCGTGATGAGCAGGTCGTACTCGGCGAGGAACGCGCTCACCGATCGGGTCACCCGGTTCTGCGCGTTGAGCGCGGCCAGCATGTCCAGTGCGCTGCACTCCCTGCCCAAGTGGAGGAACTGCCGGGAGACGGCCTCCATCATGGCCGGGTCGGGCTGCCGGGGGGCCAGCAGGAGCAGGGAGGCCAGCGCGACCGCCTCGGCCATCCCGGCCAGCATGACGGCCTCCCCATCGACGTGCGGGCCGCACTCGCGGACGATGTGCCCCGCCTGCTCCAGCACCTGGCCGGTCAGGACCGCCGCGGCGGCGACCTGGCCGTCGACCGGCGTGCCCGACCAGGGCCTGGTGGTCAACGCCACCCGCAGCCGGCCCGGGTCGGCGCCGATCTCGTCCGCGTACGGGCGGCGCGGGGGCGGCGCGGTGTACTTGTCGCCGATCCCCGGTCCCTGCACGGCGTCCAGCAGGCAGGCCGCGTCGCGGACGGTGCGCGTCAGCACGAACTCGTACGCCATGCCGAGCAGCGCCTCCCCCGCGTCGGGCCCGCATGTGACCCGGCCTCGGGTCGGCTTGAGCCCGACCAGCCCGCAGCAGGAGGCCGGGATCCGGATGGAGCCTTGCCCATCGCTGCCGTGGGCGACGGGCACGGCGCCGGCGGCGACCAGCGCGGCGGCGCCGCCGCTCGACCCGCCCACGCCTCTGTCCAGAGCCCACGGGTTGCGGGTCGGGCCGTATCTGACCGATTCGGTGGAGAAGCTGGCGCACAGCTCCGGCACGGTGGTCAGGCCCAAGGTGACCAGTCCGGCGGCACGGAATCGGGCCATGAGATCGGTGTCGTGGTCCGCGACGATGCCCGGCAGAGCGTGACTGCCGAGGGTGAAGGGCACTCCCCCGGCCACCGGGCCGTGGTCCTTGATGAGGAACGGCACCCCGGTGAACGGCGCGTCCGCCGCGTGGTCGAGCGCGGGTGCGAAGACCGGCAGCGCCAGGCCGTTCACCTGCGCGTTCGCCACGGCCAGAGCCTGCCGGGCAGTGGTCTCGACCTCGTCGGCGGTGACCTCGCCCGCCCTGATCAGATTCCGGATTCCGACGGCGTCGTACCTCGCGTACTCATGGAGTTTCATGAGAAATCCATTTCTCGGCGTCCTGGACGCCTGTGCCTCGATCACAGCTGGAATGGCGGACAGCGCACGGCAAGCCGTTGGGCAGGGGCGCCGCCGATGGTGAACAGCCTGAACGGGGTGATGGTCGCGACATCGGGCCGGCGGCTCCGGGGACCATCACAGTCAGTGATCGGGGTAGATCTATGCTCGGTACATCACCACCCATGCTGGTGGCGGCCGCCCGGGATCGTCCACTGGTTTTCTCCGGCTGCAGACCGGGGGCCGGGTTCCGATGTCGTCGAGGGCGGGACCAAGTAGCTCCGAGGATGCGCTCTGGATGGTGATGGCATGCGTTGTTCGCGCGCTGCGCGAGCGGCTGCTGGTACTCCTCCCCCAGGACTCACCGCTGGCCGGGTTGAGCACGGGGACTTGGTGCTCAGCTACGCCGTAGCAGGCCGCGTTCCATGGCGACCACTACTGCGTGGGTGCGGTCGCGGGCGTCGAGTTTGGCGAAGATCCGCAGCAGGTGCGTCTTCACGGTGGCTTCCGCGATCACCAGGCGCTTGCCGATCTCGGCGTTGGACAGGCCGTCGGCGACGGCCGACAGCACCTCCTCCTCACGTGCGGTCAGGGGTACCTGAGCGGGCCTGCGCATCCGGGCGACCAGGCGTTCGGCGATCCTTGGGGCCAGCACCGTCTCACCACGGCAGGCGGCGCGGATGCCGTCGGCGAGTTGCTCGCGGGTGGCGTCCTTGAGCAGGTAACCGACGGCACCGGCCTCCACCGCGCGTTCGATCTCGGTGTCGGTGTCGTACGTGGTCAGGATCAGTACCCGGGTACGCACCGGGGCCGCGGTGATCTCGGCGGTCGCCGTTACTCCATCCATGATGGGCATCCGCAGGTCGAGCACGGCCAGGTCCGGTTCCAGACGGAGCACCAGCTCGACCGCTTCCCGGCCGTTCCCCGCCTCACCGACGATCTCGATGCCGCTGTCGGGGGCGAGCAGCGCAAGGACGCCGGCCCGCATCACCGAGTGGTCGTCGGCGACCACGATGCGGACACGGTGCTGGATGTGCTGGGATGTGCTGGTCACGTAGTGTTCGTCCTCAGAGGTATCGCCGCCAGGATCCGGGTTCCGGCGCCGGGCGCACTGGTGATGGTGAGTTCGCCACCGAGTTCGGCCAGCCGCCGTCGCATGCCGTCCAGGCCGAACCCGATGGACTCGCTGGTATCGAACCCGCGGCCGTCATCGGTGATCTCCAGTTCGATGGCCTCCGGCCGCTGCGCGAGCACGACGCCCACGGTGGTGGCCTCGGCGTGCTTGCGGATGTTGGCGAGGGATTCCTGGGCGCAGCGCAGCAGGGTGATCCGGCCGGTCTGATCACACTCAAGGTCGGGTAGCTCGGCCACCATGACCAGCCCGGTGTCCTCGGTGAAGCGCCGCAGGGTGCGCCGCAAGGTGTGGGAGATCGGGTCAGGAGCGAGGCCGCTGCGTGGCGCGGACCCGACCAGGGCCCGTGCCTCGGTCAGGTTCTCCCTGGCGGTCTGCTCGATGGACCGGAGCTGGTCGGTGGCGCGTTCGGGATCTTCGCGCAGGTTCGTCCGCGCCGCCCCCGCCAGGGCCACGATCGAGGCGAAGCCCTGGGCGAGGGTGTCATGGATCTCTCTGGCCATCCGCTCGCGTTCCTCCGCTGCTCCGCTGCGGCGATGCGCCTGCGCCAGCTCCTGCTGGGCGTCCGCGAGCTGAGCCCGCAGCCGGGCCCGTTCGTCACGCAGTGCCAGGGCCCGGGGAGTGGCTACGGACAGCAGCACGGCCACCGCCCACACCGCTGCGGAGGAGACGGTGTTGGTGGTCAGGTTCTCCAGGTTCCAGCCGACCCTGAGGGCTCCGCCGATGGTGATGGCGGCGGCCCCCAGCCCGCTGGAGACGATGGCGGGCACCAGCGCGTTCACGTAGATCATGAACTGCGGGAGCATCACCGTGTACAGCACTCCGTACCCCGAGCGCAGATAGGCGAGTTCGCCGAGGCCGGCGATGAGCACGGCCACGTAGGCGTACCCCCACATGGTGGGGTTTCCCTTGCGGGTGCGGACCAGGAGACAGCAGGCGCCCAGCCCGGCCATCAGCGCCAGCGATCCGTACTTGGGTGCGGGCGGCAGGTCGCTCAGTGCGGTGATCAGGGCCAGCAGGCCGATGATCGCCCACGAGAAGGCCTCCCACCAGTGGAGCATCCAGATCCAGAACGGGTCGCCGCGCTGTGGCCGTTTGAGCATGGGGGTCAGCGTACGGTTTCCGCGAAAGGCACCACGGTGGCAGGGTGGGCGCCGCCGCCGGCGGCCGGGCCGCGCCGTCCGGGCCAGGCCCGCTCGCCCAGCAGCCGCAGCGCCGCGGGCAGGATCAGCAGCCTGATCACGAAGGCGTCCAGCAGTACGGCCAGGGCCAGGCAGAAGCCCATCTGCTTCATCTCCGTCAGGTGCAGGAAGACGAAGGCGGCGAAGACCGTGACCATGACCACGGCTGCGCTGGTCACCACCTGGGCCGAGCGGCCGATGCCCTCCACCGCCGCCTGCCGGGCGGGCATTCCGTGATCCATCGCCTCCTTGATCCGGCTGATGACGAAGAACTGATAGTCCATCGAGAGACCGAAGAGGATCACGAACAGGAACAGCGGCACCCGGGAGGCGATCGCGCCGAGCGACTCGAAGCCGAGCAGCCCCTCGGCCCAGGTGCCCTGGAAGACGACGACCAGCGCGCCCAGCGCCGCCCCCGCCGACAGCAGGTTGAGCAGCACCCCGAGCAGTGCGATGACCCAGGAGCGATAGACCAGCAGCGTCATCAGGAACGTCAGCAGCAGCAGAGCGCCGATGACCAGGGGCAGCGTGCCGCTTTCATGCTGCACATAGTCCTGGCCACGGGCGACGTCACCACTGACCGCGATCTCCGTACCGCCGATCTTGCCGACGGTCGCGGGGATGTAGTTCTCGCGCAGGTGGCGCAGGGAGGCGACAGCCTTCGCGTCCTGGGCGGGATGAGGGACGGCCAGTTCCAGTACGGCGGTGCGGCGGTCGGCCGAGATGCGGATGATCGGTTCGGCCGGCCGGTCCGTGACGCCGGTGGCCGTGGCGAGCGCGGTGTCGGCGTTGGTGGTGTTCGAGGCGGCGGTGGAGGCGAACAACGGGTCGGACTGAGAGCGCCCGGCGAGGTCGATGAGACCCTGACGGACCTGCGCGGCCTGCTTCGCGCTGGATCGGACCACCACTTCGTGCTTGACCAGGACTTCCGGGTAGGCGGCGGTGAGCCGGTCGTAGGACTGCATGGCCGGGATGTCCCTGGAGAAGGTGTCTCTGCCTGGATCGATCAGGTTGATCGACAGGGCCGGGGTGGCCAGTCCCAGCATCAGCAGCACCGATGCGACCAGGGTGCCGACGGGATGCCGCTGTGCGGGGCGGAGCAGGCGGCCGAGCAGGCGGCCGGGCTCGTGAGCATCGGTGCGCCGGTCGGCGGGCAGGCGGGGGCGTCCGTGTCCGGCCCTCTTCGCGGTACGGCGCTCGGCCCGGCGTCCCAGCTTCACCAGCAGGGCGGGCAGCACGGTCAGTGAGCTGGCCACGGCTACCGCCACCACCAGGATGGTGCCGGTGGCCAGGGAGGAGAAGATGACATCCGAGGCCAGGTAGAGGGTGGCGGTGGAGACGATCACGGCGAGGCCGGAGGTGACGATGGTTCTGCCCGCGGTCGCCGCCGCCAGCTCCACCAGCGCCTCGCCGCTCAACCGTCCGCCGGCATGGGCACGTTCATCGCGTTCCCGCTTGAGATAGAACAGTGTGTAGTCGACGCCGACGGCCAGGCCGACCAGCAGAATCATGTTCGTGCCGACCCCGGCGTCGGGCAGCAGATGCGAAGCGACCATCGATAGGCCCAGCGCCGCGGCGATCGAGGAGAGCGCCAGCACCAGCGGAACGGCGGCCATCACGATCGACCCGAAAACGCCCAGCAGGGTGATCACCGTGACCGGCAACGTGATCTTCTCGGAGAGCGCGAGATCATCGTCACGCTGATCGTTGACGCCCTTGCTGATGGCGGGCGAGCCGGTCTCCTCGATCCTCAGGCCGGGGTACGCCGCGGCGATCTGTTCGGTCTGCGCCAGCAGCGGGACGACGTTCTTCTTGCCCTCCAGCTCGGGGCCGTTGAGCACCACCGGGACCCGCAGAGCCGTACCGTCTCGGGACGCGACGGGCGCGCCGACCCGGTTCACCTCGGGCAGGCGGCGCATCGCGGCGACGATGTCCGCGGCGGCGGCCCTGGCCGAGGATGCGGCCAGCGGTCCTTGCCGGGCAGTGATCAAGATGTGGTCGGTGGGTTCGCGTTGCAGGCCGGCCTGCTCGGCGATGGTCTCGGCACGGCCGGCCTCACCGACCCGGAAGTCCCGGGTGGTCGCCTGGTTGGATCCGAGCGCGATCCCGGCGCCGAGGCACAGGACGACGAAGACGATCCAGCCGATGATCGCGCGCCACGGGTGGTGCGCGCTCCAGCGAGCCGTCGTCACGGGAAAATTCCTCATGCCGACGATATTGCTCGTCAGGCCCCTCACCGCGGCAGCAGCGATGGGTTGAACCTGCTGTCCACCGATCGGTGGACAACAGGCGAAGCTCGGCCGGACTGACGTTGCCGGCAAACTGATGATCTTCCGCCGCCGAGAACGGGATCACCTGCGGCTGCTACGTTCCAGACGAGCCGTCATGCGAACGGTCGCGACCGCCGGCGGGGGGCGCCGGTGATCAGCGGCAGCGAGAGCGAGGTGCCGGCCAGGTCGATGGTGACCTTGGCGCCGGTCCCGGGACGCGGAGTTCTCTGCACGTGCGACCACCGTGACGTGCTCGGGACGCGGCTCAGACGGCGGCGCTGAAGGGCGGCCCAAAACGGGGCCGAGCCCGGTCGATCGCGGCAAGCCGGGCTCCAAGCGCCACGTCATCGCCGACGGCAACGGCATCCCCCCTCGCCTTCACCCTGACCGGCGGCAACCGCAACGACGTCACCCAGGTCATGCCGCTGCTGCGGGCGATCCCGCCAGCGGCCCCAGGTGCTGTACGCCGACAGGGGGTACGACCACGACAAGTACCGGCGGCTGGTCTGGGCCACCGGGGTCAAGCCGGTCATCGCCCGCCGGAGCACGGCTCCGGCCTGGGCGTGCACCGGTGGGTGATCGAGCAGACGATCGCGCTGCTGCACTGGTTCCGCCGCCTGCGCATCCGCTGGGAAATCCGCGACGACATCCACGAAGCCTTCATGACCCTCGCCGCCCCGATCATCTGCTGGCGACGCCTTAACCGCTGATCATTCTGTCAGGACTTCTAAGCCATCTCGTTTATGCAGGTCAGTGAGAGCGGTGGCCGTCCGCGCAACGGCGTCCCCCTTTGTCGGTAGTTTCCGTAACGCCTATTGAGATGAGGGTGGTTTCGCGCGGGGTGCCCAGCTCAGCGCATGCTCTGGGCGAGCAACTGGTCGACGTGATTGACCGTGCTCTTGCCGCCGCGATCCTTGACCTGCTGCGCACCCTCATCACGTACCGATCCAGCTCGCCTCGACGTTGGCAACGCCCCTGCCCGTTCAAGCCGGGCGGGGGCGTCCGGCCGGGCACCCATCCCCAGGACACAGAACCCGATCGCAGGCTGACAAGATTGCGGGCACGACGAACGCAGGCCTTTTTCTGCATGTCCAGATTCGGACAGCGCTGCGTGACAACCCGATCACACATTTCGCCGTCTCATCTCCTGTCACGGTCCACCCCCAAGCCGCAGGAGCGCCCGTTGCTCAAGCAGTCCGCTCTAGCCGTCCTCGCCACCGTCTGCCTCACCGCATGCGGAGCCAGCACCCCGCAAGCCGCCCCGATCCAAACAGTGACCGCGACCGTTCAAGCCACACCGTCCGCCGCCAGCAGCCCCGACGACACCGACCCGCCCAAGCAAGAGCAGACCCCGAGCGGCACCACGGTCGAGAAGAAGAAGCTGCCAGACGTGGTCGGCATGAACCTCCAAAAGGGCCAGGACACGCTGCAGGCAGCGGGCTTCTACGTGCTGAACGATAAGGACGCCACCGGGCGGGGCCGGCTGCAGGTGTTCGACCGCAACTGGGTCGTCACCAGGCAGTCACCTGCCGCGGGGAAGAGGGTCAGCGCGGACACGCTGATCACCCTGTACGCCAAGAAGATCGGCGAATAAGCCTGGCTGCACTCGTCTCGCTCTGTCCATCCCCCGAAACCTCAGGAGCCCGCAGTGCTTCGACGCCTCGTTCCCGCCGCTGTCGCCGGGACCGACGGCAGGTGGGCTCGTCCTGGTCGGCCACCGTTCCTCGTGTCGGTGTCGGTGTCTGCGTCCACTCTGCCCCAGGTGCGCACGGCGCCGCCAGCCGTACGGCCCGATCACAGCGTCCGCTGCGCCCACGCATCCCCCGCCTTTCCTGGAACGGGAAACGGGTCCCGGCGCCGCCGTCGGCTGAGGTCGCGAGACGCCGGGCGGCTTGACAGCCGCGGCACAAGGTTGCATGGTTAGTTACACATGTAGCTAACCAGTTGGGCGGCTAAGCCAGCGATGGACCACGACCGACCGATCTTCCTTCAGATCGCCGAGCTGATCGAGAACTCGATCATCGACGGGTCGCTGGTGGAGGAGGCCCAGGTCCCGTCCACCAACGAGCTTGCCGCCTTTCACCGGATCAACCCGGCCACCGCGGCCAAGGGCGTCAACCAGCTCGTGTCGGAGGGAACGCTCTACAAGCGACGCGGCATCGGCATGTTCGTCGCCGGTGGCGCCCGGGCCCGGCTGCGCGAGCGGCGACGGGAACGGTTCACCGAACAGTACGTGGAACCCCTGCTCGCCGAGGCCCGCAAGCTCGGCATCGGCCACGACGAGCTGATGAAGATGATCGATTCATTCGGTGCGGTTGTCGGGAAGGACCTGGGATGACAGCGGTACTAACCGCACACGGGGTGACCAAGCGCTTTGGTGACGTCACGGCGCTCGACGACGTGAGCTTCGCGCTGGCCGAGCACACGATCTACGGCCTGCTCGGGCGCAACGGGGCGGGCAAGACCACCCTGATGCAGATCCTCACCGGGCAGGCGTTCGCGTCGTCGGGGAACGTGTCGGTCTTCGACGCGCCACCGGTGGAGAACCCGGCCGTCCTGTCGAAGGTCTGTTTCGTCCGGGAGAGCCAGCGCTACCCCCACGTCTACACCGTGCGCCACGTCTTTCACACCGCACGCCGGCTGTTTGCGAACTGGGACGACACGTTCGCGCACGGCCTCGCCGCGGACTTCCAGCTACCGGCCGGGCGGCTGGTCCGCAGGCTCTCGCGGGGCATGCTGTCGGCCCTCGGCGTGACCGTCGGGCTGGCCGCGCGGGCGCCCCTGACGTTCTTCGACGAGCCGTACCTCGGGCTCGATCCGGCCGCCCGGCAGCTTTTCTACGACCGCCTGCTCGCCGACTACGCCGGGCATCCCCGCACCGTGGTGCTGTCCACCCACCTCATCGACGAGGTGAGCGATCTGGTCGAGCGGGTGCTGCTCATCGACCGTGGCCGGCTGCTGCTCGATGAGGACGCCGACGACCTGCGCGGGCGGGCGGTGGCGGCCACCGGTCGGGCGGAGGCCGTGGACGGGTTCGCGGCCGGACGCACCGAGTTGCACCGCGAGCGGTTGAGCGGCCTGGTCCGGTCGACCATCCTCGATGGGCTCGGACCACACGCGAAGGCGCTCGCGCAGACGCTGAACGTCGAGCTGGAGCCGCTGTCGCTGCAGCAACTCGTGGTCCGCCTGACCGTACCGCCGACGACAACGGCGCCGGCGGACCGGGAGGCCGCACGATGAACCGCATCCGTCAGGTGGCCCGTCTCCAGATGCCGGCCTGGCCGCAGATCCTGGGCTGGACGTGGAGCATGGTGGCCGTCACGTTCGGCATCAACCTGTTGAGCGTCATGGCGAACTACGACCCAGGCGACGGCGTGACGACCACCGGCGGCCTGATCAGCCTGTGCGGCATCGTGATCGGGATGGCCACCATCTCGGTCACCCAGATCTTCCCCTACGCGCTGGGCATGAGCGTGACCCGCCGGGAGTTCTACCTGGCCTGGTCGCTGCTCGCGGTCGTCCAGTCGGTGCTCTACGCGCTGGTGCTCTGCCTGCTGCGCGCCGTGGAACAGGCCACCGGCTACTGGGGGATGCGGATGCGCTTCTTCGACCTGCCGTTCATGAATGACGCCAACCCAGTGCTGCTCCTGCTCGGGTACGCGGTACCCATGCTGGTCATGACCCACCTCGGGATCCTGCTCGGCACGTTGCACCTGCGCTGGGGCACCACCGGCGTCCTGGCCAGCCTCACCCTGGCGTTCACAGCGCTCGGGCTGGCCGCCGCGCTGATCACGTGGACCGGGCGATGGCACGCGATCGGCCGCTGGTTGCTCGACCAGTCCCCCATGGCGCTGCTCGCCGGCTGGCCGGTCCTGGTGGCCGCCGCGTTCGCGGTCGGCGGGTACAGGCTCATCCGCCGTGCCACGGCGTAGGCGCGGCGGGCACTCGGCCGCTCCGGACACCGGACAACGCGAACGCCAACATCCGCCGTGATGGGCCGCCAGACTGTCAGCCCTGTCCGCCCCCGTCCTTGGGAGAGATGCAATGACGAACAACAACACGCCCCCGCCCGCCGAAGGTCTCGGGATCTGGGCAAATCTCGGGATCTGGATCGCATTTGGCGCTGCCTTCGGCCTCCTCGTCGGCGTCGTCGTCGGAGGTTTCTTCGACAACCTCACTTACGGAGTCGGGCTAGGTTCGTCCTTCGGTCCGGCCCTGGGTGTGGCCGCCTGGGCCGTCTTCATCGCGCCGCGAAGGAACGCCCGCCGCGACTCCTGAGCGTCGCGCCCGGGTGCTCGGTGGCCACCGTGGCGACCTGCCGGTGGATGGTGGCGATGCTGGGCGGGTTCGGAAAGTCGGGCGCGGTGGTTGACCTGTGATTATGTGGCTCAAGCATGGTCTGAGCACGGGCATCCTGCTGGTGGTGTGGTGATCTTCGCTCTATAGCGTCCTGGCCGCCCTCGGACACGAGTGCCGATCCGGGATGCGGTGTTGCGTCTGGCCCGGGAGAATCCCTTGTGGGGCTGCCAACGCATCAGCGGCGAGCCGGCCGGTGTAGGTCTTCGGGTGCCGCCGAGCACGGTTCGCGACATCCTCAAACGAGCCGGCCTCGAACCGGCGCCACGCCGTACCGGCCCGACCCGGAACCAGTTCCTCAAGGCGCAGGCCTCCGGCATCTGGGCCTGCGACCTCTTCCACGTCGACACCGTCTTCCTGAAACGGCTCTACGTACTGTTCTTCATCAACCACGCCATCCGAGCCATACACATCATGGGAGTCACAGCACATCCGACCAGCGCCTGAGTCGCGCACCAGGCCCGCAACCTGCTCATCGAGCTCGAGCCGCACACGCCCCGACCGCCGTGCGGAGGCACCGAGATCAGGGTCCGGTTATAGAGGGCAGCAGGTAGTCGCGAATGAACGCCCTTGAGTTGATCTCCTTGTTATTACTGGTGTTCTCGCTGGTCACGAGCACGATGTCCGCACTGGGGATTACGTAGATGAACTGCCCGCCGTATCCCCAGGCAAAGTACATCGAACGTCCGGAGATGGTGTGCATCCACCAACCCTCGGAATAGGCAAATGTGTCCTCGACCTGCGTGGTCTGGGCTTGCGCCGCCCGCACCGCACTACGCGGCACGAGCGGCTGGCCAACCCACTTGCCGTCGTGCAGATAGAGCAGGCCGAACTTGGCCATCTCCCGTGGCGTCAGGTAGACGTTGTACCCGCCGGAGAAGATGCCTCGCGGGTCACGGCCCCAATGCTCGGCCGTGATGCCCATCGGTCCGAACAGGTACTGGTGGGCGAACTGGCAGGTGCTCATGCGAGTGGCCTTTTGCAGCACGGCCGAGACGACGTGTGTATTGCCGGTGCTGTAGTTGTACGTCGTGCCAGGGATGGACACGAGCGAACGGCCAAGAATCGCCTGGACCCAGTTCGACGCCTTCTCGACCTGGCTTTCGGTCGAATCCTCCGTCCAGTCGAGACCCGACGTCATCGTCAACATGTGTCGGATGGTGATCTTTTTCTTATCCGGCGACGCATTGCCGAAGTACTCCGGCAGATAGTCGGCCACCGGGTCGTCAAGGCTTCCGATGTAGCCCTTCGCGATGGCGATGTGGACCAGCGCCTGCAGAATACTCTTCGATGCCGAGTGGACGTTATTGCTCCGCTGTGCGCCACTGCCGTGGTAGTACCGCTCGGCCACGAGACGTTCGTGTCGGATGACCAGCACGCTGAACAACGACGCGTTGTTCCCGAGCTTGGTCAGCCCCGTACATAACATGGTGGAATCCATCCCCTGCTCCTCCGGCGGGGTCGGCGACCAGCCCGCACTCCCGTCCTGGGGATCCGTGTACGTCGGATTGCTCTCATAGAACGTCCGACCGTTGCCGGCGATCCGGTCGCAATCGACCGACGCCATCCTGGCCGCCGCCGTTGCCGCCGGCTTCGGCGATGCCGTCTCGGCACACCCGGCCAACGCCAGGAGCGACAGCATCGGCACTATCCAAGTGATCCGCCGCGATTTTTGCTTTCGCAGTCTCATGACTGACTTCATTTTCCTTGCTGGGAGAGCGGCAATCTACCAAGCAACTGACCGACGTCCAGCACGAACTGGAGCGGATGAGCGCGGCCGAGCAGGTCGTTACCCAGATACTCGCCACAGCCGAACGCGGTATTGGCGATCTCCCGACATCCGGCACCTCCACCAGCGCCGGATTTTTGATCATCCCCTATCGGCAGCAGGCCTCCGGCCTTGGCGAACTCCCCACCGACTACCAGCTCCTGCTCCAGACCGTGATGACCGCGGAGGCGCAGAAGAACAGGCCGGCGCGAGCGCGGCGGTAGCTGATCTACAGGTGAAGAGAAAGTCCCAGGGGTGGCCAAGGCGATGGATAGTGCGGGGGCATCCCCGGACGACAAGAGTCCAGAAATCAACCCGGGGCGCACCAGGGCCTCCGACCAACCCGGAGAGGTTCAATCTTCGCGGCCAACACGCTTGTAGATACCGAAGAACCAGCCGATAGCCGCAGCCGGTTCGTCTCCTACGGCGCCTGAGCGTCCCCGGTCGGGACCTTGCCCGAGGTCATCGCCGCTGCGGCGTCCATCGGCGGATCCGCCGGCCCAGAGCGCCGCCCGGCGTCGGCCCGGCGCCGGGCGCGACCGCGCTCCACCAGCCACCATTCCGCGATCAGCAAGGGGACGGTCCAGCCGAGCCAGGTCGTCACGCCGGCGGACGCCTTGATCACCTCCTGCATGTCCCCGCCGTAGGTCGTCTCGAACTCGGGCAGGAAAATGAGGAACATCACCAGACCCCAGAGGCGGTTGGTGATGATCGAGGCGGTCAGCGCGAAGCTGCGCACCATCCACCGACGGTGATCGGCGTACCTGTGCTGCCGGACCATGCGAAATCCGGTGACGGTGAACAGGATCCACAGCGTCGCGAGCAGCATGTTGCTGACTCGCGCGCCATCGCCGTACGGGGTGGCCGCGCCCACGACGAAGCCGGCGAGGCCGCCCGGTATCGCTCCGCCGAAGATGTACACGCGTCCGACCCTGCGGTGTGCGACCGGGTGGCGTTCCCGGAACCACGGCCAGACCTGCAAGCCGCAGGTCAGCAGCGCCACCGAGGAGAACATCACATGCGCGGCCAGGAAGGCATAGTAGAGCGGAAAGCCTTCCGGCGGCGGCACGCGAGACAAGGCCGGATCGAGCGAGGCATAGGGCGGAACGGAGAACGCGACGAAGCCGAGCACCACCAGCATCAGCGGCACGACCCAGGGGCGCTTCCACAGTCGTGGCTTCTGTACGGCAGGCGGCGGCGTGGCGTGATTTGCCGGTCTCGCGAAATCAGTCATGCCCAGAGCTTGGTGTCAGCCGCTGACCACTCACCTACCGCGTGCTTACCGGCGGCATACTGTGTGGTCGGACGCCGTGCGCGAGCCGCCGACTGAGAGCAGCAAGGTGGCCGGGCAGGCGATGGCCAGACAGAACCATTTGTTCTTCATGGCACCCATCGTCCAGAGGGCGCCTGATCGCGTGCCTACCGTTCGCCGGCCATCCGGCTGATCTCGGTCAGCGCGGCGTCGATGCGTGTGCGGGTGTCCTCGGTGCTGTACCACTCCGCGGGGCACTCGTCACGGGCCCGGGTGAGGAGGGCGCGCGCCTGCGCCACGTCGCCGCGTGACAGCTCCATCTCTCCCATGCCGAGATACGCCCAGGCCATCGTCTCCATGGAGCCGTACCTGCGCGACAGCTCGGCGGCCAGCTCGTAGTCGACCCCCGCGCCCGCCGGTTCGCTCAGGCTCAGCAGGGCGTCGCCCCGCCGGCACAGCGCCTCGGCGATCTCCGTCCCGGCGCCCAGCTCGCGTGCCATCGCCAGCGCCTCACCGGCCAGGGCGTGAGCCCTGCGGTGGTCGCCCTGCTTCTGGTGCAGAGAGCCGAGCCCGGACAGCACCAGCACGGTGCCCCAGCGCTCGCCGATAGCCTTGAACGCGGCCAGGCTCCGCTCGAAATGGGCCAGGGCCTGCTCCACGTCGCCGAGCACGTCGAGCACGAACGCCGAGCCGGCCGTGGCCAGCGCCGCCTGCCACGGGGAAAGACTGGCGGACTTCCGCATGACCTCTCCGTAAGCCTTCACGAAGTCGCCGGGCGGTCCCGTAAACATCGACAGCAGCATCATCAGGAACTCGACTCGCTGCGGCACGTAGGTCAGCGGAAGCAGCTCGCGGACCTCCTGCAGGTGGGCACGCAGCTCGTCGTCGATCTCTCCGGCCCAGGCGGTGACGAGCACGCACATGGCGTACTCCTCCTCCATGCCGTCGAACCGGTGTGAGCCAAGCCTGGTCAGCAGCGCGTCGGCCAGACCGGCGGTGGCGGTGCGGTCGCCGCGCATCCACCAGTAGCAGGTGCTGTGCGCCAGCAGCCGCAGCGCCGGCTCCAGCTGCCCCGACTCGGTCGCCCAGCGCACGGCCGCGCTGAGATCGTCGCCCTCCTCGTCCAGCCTGGCCAGCCACTCCAGCTGCTCGTGCGTGCGCAGCCGCGCGTCAGCCGAGACGACCAGGTCCAGGTAGTACGCGGCATGCGCGTCGCGCATCGCCTCCACCTCACCGGACTCGGCCAGCCGCTCCGCGCAGAACGCCTGGATGGTCTCCAGCATCCGGCAGCGCCCGCCTACGAACTCGACCAGCGACTTCTCCGCCAGCGAGAACAGCACCTCCTCCGGCAGGCCGCATACCCGCTCGGCCGCCTCGGGCCGCGCGCCGCCCACGAACACGGTCAGCCGCCTGATCAGCCGCTGCTCGTCCTCGTCCAGCAGGTCCCAGCTCCATGCCACGACCGCGCGCAACGTCTGGTGCCGGGGCAGCGCGGTACGGCTGCCGCGGGTCAGCAACCGGAACCGGTCGTCCAGCCGCGCCGCCACGTCGGACACCGACAGCGTACGCAGCCGCGCCGCCGCCAGCTCGATGGCCAGCGGCAGCCCGTCCAGCGCCCGGCAAATGCGCACGACCTGCGCCGCGTTGCCCACATCCACGGCAAAGCCCGGCTGAACGGCCGCGGCCCGGTCGGCGAACAGCCGGACGGCCGGGTAGTTCAGCGGGTCGTCCGCCTCGGGCGGCGGCAGCCGCAGCGGCGCCACGGGCAGGATCGACTCGCCGGTGATGCCCAGCGCCTCCCGGCCGGTCGCCAGCACGCGCAGCCCCGGGCAGGAGGCCAGCAGCACATCGGCCAGCTCAGCGGTGGCCGCGATGAGGTGTTCGCAGTTGTCCAGCACCAGCAGCAGCTCGCGGGCGGCGAGCGCGGTGACCAGCCGCGCGACCGGCTCCACGATCGGTCCCGTCTGCGGTGTGCGCAGGGCGTCGCGGATGCCGAGTGCGACCAGCACCGCCCTGGGCACGTCCGCGACGTCGGAGACCGGCGCGAGCGACACGAAGCAGACGTCCCCCGGCTCCTGCTCGGCCGCCTCGATCGCGAGCCGTGTCTTGCCCGCGCCGCCCGGGCCGATCAACGTGATCAGCCTGCCAGCCCGCAGGCTCGCGCCGACCTGGGCGAGCTCCTCGGCGCGGCCGACGAAGCTGGTGAGCTGCGCCCGCAGCCCGTACCGTTGAACGGCCGTGCGTGGTACCGACGCGCCGAACGCCGGGTCGGCCCGCAGCACGGCCAGGTGCGCGGCGGCCAGCTCGGGACCCGGCTCGACGCCGAGCTCCTCGTCCAGGATCTTCCGGGCCTCGTCGTAGACGGTCAGCGCCTCGGATTGGCGGCCGCTGCCGTAGAGAGCGCGCATGAGCTGGGCCCGCAGCCGCTCCTGCAGCGGATTGGCGGCGATGAGCCAGCTCAGCTCGGCGACCAGCTCCCGGTGCCGGCCCAGGTCCAGATCGGCCTGCACACGGTCCTCGACGGCGGCCAGCCGCAGCTCCTCCAGCGCCATCGCGGCGGCCTCCGCGTGCGGGGCGTCGGCCAGCGGAGCGCCCCGCCACAGCTCCAACGCCTCCCGCAGCAGCGTGGCCGCCCGGTCCGGATCACCGCCGGCCAGCGCCTGCCCGCCCGCCCGCGCGAGCTGCTCGAATCGCCGCGCGTCCACGTCCTGCGGGTCTGCGATCAGCCGGTACCCGGCCGGATGGAACTCCACCAGGTCCCTGCCCAGCGATCGGCGCAGCCTGGACACCTGCGACTGCAGCGCGTTGGCCACCCCCTCCGGGGGACGAGCGCCGTACATGCCCGCCGCCAGCTGCTCCGCACCTACGATGCGCCCGGCGTGCAGGGCGAGCAGCGTGAGCAGGGCCCGCCCCCGGGGGCCGCCGAGCGCGACGGGCTCGCCGTCCTCGCCCAGCGCGATCGTGGGCCCGAGGATCTGGAAGCGCATGCGTCGATTATCGCGGATGCGGCGGCGACGCGGCCTCCTCGGCATATGTCGGGGTCTGCGGTACGGGCTTGCCCTGGATGCCGAGCGGAAGCGTGCACAGCTGGACGGCCGGCCCTGGCCGCGCCGTTGCCGACCTCCCCACTGTGCCCGGTCCACGCGGCCACCTGGGCGGCGGGTATGTGGATGAGGAAGCGCGACAAGATCAGGTCTCTGTCGTCGGCTCGTGGTCCACCGTTGTGAATCCAGGCTCAGCGCTCAATCGATCAAGCACCCTGCCAAGGTGTCTTCCCCCAAGCGGCCGCCGCCGTTGCGCGTCCAATCGGCACCGCCGGCGGACAGGCTGCCTCCTGCTTCACCCGACCACTACGACGGCTAGGCGACGGCGGTCTTTCACCCCCGTTCGGACAAACAGCGCTTTCCATGGCGCACTGACGCGTTTCTTACCGGCCCCCTCAGTAGGTCCCCTCCCGGGCGGCCGGACCCGAGTGGGACTCCTCGGGTTCGAAGGTCAGCTGCCGCCGGGGTGAAGTTCAGCCGGTCAGGCCGGCGTCGTGGGCGAGCAGGGCGATCTGGGTGCGGTTGTTGAGGTCGAGCTTGTCGAGAATGCGCGAGATGTGAGCCTTCACGGTCGCGATGCTCATGAACAACTCGCTGCTGATCTCGGCGTTGGACCTGCCCCGGCCCACGGCGACGGCCACCTCCCGTTCCCGTTCGCTGAGCAGGCTCAGCACGCGTACGGCGTGCTGCCGCCGGGCGGCGGCGCCGGTGTCGGCGACGTGGGCGATCAACTGGCGGGTCACCGTCGGCGACAAGATGGGCTCCCCGGCCGACACCCGTACGATCGCGCGCAGGATCTCGGCGGGCGGCGTGTGCTTGAGCAGGAAGCCGCTGGCCCCGGCGCGCAGGGCGCGCAGCACGTACTCGTCGGCGTCGAAGGTCGTCAGCACGATGACCTCGGGCGGATCGGGCCGGGCACGCAGCACCTCGGTGGCGGCCAGGCCGTCCAGCACGGGCATGCGGATGTCCATCAGCACCACGTCCGGGGCGCAGGCCTCCACCGCGGCGGGCACCTCGGCTCCGCAGGCCGCCTCGCCCACCACGCTCAGCTCGGGCGAACCGCCGATGATCATCGCCAGGCCGGCCCGTACCAGCGGGTCGTCGTCCACGATGAGAACCCGGATCGCGGCGTTCACCTCGGCCACGGCAGCCATGCCCACAGCCGGAACTCGCTCGCGGCGGTCGGGCCGTACTCCAGCCGTCCACCGGCCAGGCCGGCCCGCTCGGCCAGGCCGATCAGGCCACTGCCGCCGCCCGGGATCCCGGCGACGGCGGTGGCGCCGGCCGGGTTGCGCACCTCGACCGTCAGCCCCTCCCCCGCCGCCCCGCCGACGGCCACCGACACCTGGCCGTCGCGGCCGTGCTTGCGGGCATTGGTCAGCCCTTCCTGCACGATCCGGTACGCGCCGCGCCCGATCGCCGCGGGCGCCGCCGCCGGTTCCCCCACCCGGCAGTCGAGCAGCACCCGCATGCCCGCGCGCCGTGACTGATCGACCAGGTCGGGAAGATCGGCCAGGGTGGGCTGGGGCCGCTCCGGCCCCTCCTCGGACCGGTCGAGGCCGGCGCGGAGCATGCCGATGACCTCGCGCAGATCCTCCACCGCCCGGTGCGCGCTGTCGCGGATCACCCCGGCGGCCCGGGCGACCTCCTCGGGCGCGGCGTCGGGACGAAGCTCCAGCGCCCCGGCGTGCAGGCTGAGCAGGGACAGGCGGTGGGCGAGCACATCGTGCATCTCCCGGGCGATCCGGTCGCGTTCGGACTGGCGGACCTGGGCGAGGTGCAGTTCCCGCTCGGATTCGACCCGCCGGGCCCGTTCGCGCAGGGACTGCCGCCGGGCTCGCACGAACATCCCCCAGGCGAGCACCGCGGCGATGCAGGCGAAGCCCAGCAGGACCTGCCACCAGGGCGGCACCGGGACGTCCGGCCGGACCAGCGACGTCAGGAACGGCACCAGCACGCACCCGGCCACGATCGGGCCGGCCACCGCCACGCGCCGGTGCGCCGCGACGGTGAACAGCGCGATCAGCGCCACCCCCGCGGCCGACATCGAATAGACGCTGAAGGCCACCGCAACCGCCGCGAAGCCGACCGGCCGGCGCCGGCGCAGCCACACCCCCAGGCAGCTCAGCCCGCCGAGGGCGGCGTCCACCGCGAACGGCACCGGTGCGGGATGCTGGCCGAGGCCTTCCACCACGCCGAGCGTCGTGAGACCGATGGCCAGCAGGAACAACGCCACGTCGGCCGCCCAGTCGCGCCTGGTGCGTCCGGCCGGGCGCGCCGGGGCGGGCTCGGGGCCGCTGAGCGCGCTGGCGGGGAGCAGGATCCGATGGTCCAGGCCTGCCGGGGTCGTCACGACCCAAGGGTACGACCGCCCCCGGCCCAGCGGAATCCGACCAAAGTAGATCCCGTACCGCCAACCTTCGGCCATCCGGGTGCCGACCTGCGGCCGTAGCGATGCGCCCGCCCGCCGCGCCAGCCTGTTCCCAGGACCGGTACGGGCAGCTTGCGTCATCACCGGCAGCCGCGCGGAACCGGCCGGGAATCCCCGGGCCCCCGTCCAACGACCCAGAAAGGCGCCGAGGCCGAAATGAGTGACGTGCGAGCAAGACTCTCCACCCTGTGGATCGTCGTCATGTTCACCATGCTTTACGCGGATGTCCTCAGTTTCCTGAACGCCGGATTTCTGCGGGGGCTCATGGCGGGGCATGCAGAGGGCGTTCCCGTCACCCCGCTGCTCCTGGTGGGATCCGCGGTCATGGTCGAGATCCCGATCGTGATGGTGGTGTTGTCGCGTGTGTTGAAACCGGCGGTGACCCGGCGGGTCACCTTGGTGGCGGTCCCGCTGACCGCGGCGTTCATCATCGGCGGCGGATCGGCGAAACCCCACTACCTGCTCCTGGCCGCCGTGGAAGTGGTGTGCCTTGCCGTCATCCTGCGGCAGGCCTGGCGCATGGACACCTCACCCGTCGTGAGCCGTCCTGTGGGATGAGGCTTCGCCGGTGCCGGGGCCCGGCGGGCCTCAAGGCCGCCTCCGTCAGATGCGCGGGCCAACTGGAGCCGGCCGATCCGCTCGCGCCGTTCCTGTTCGGCGCCTCGGGGCTTATGGTGGCTCTCCTGCTCAGCATGCTGACGCTGTTCGGTTTCGGCGCGCTCGGCGATCCGCTCGACCTGAGCCGGTGTCTGCACCTCATGTTGTGCATGGTCGGCCGGATCACCGGGCGCTTCCTCGACCAGGGCTCTCTACCGAATCCCTGAAGGGAGCTGGCAGGAGTCATGGTGACGGCTCGGGGGCGCAGGACGGGAGCCGCGAAGGCCGGAATGACGCGGCCCGGCCGCTGATCTCCTGCGGATGCAGATATCGCGGATGCCAGCCTCTCCCACTTGGAAGTCCCACAAGTCGGTCGCGACCACTTTGCCGTCACCGAAGATGGTGTCCCGCCGAGTGGTGGATCAACGATCTTCGCGTGACGAATGGGGCTGCGTGGACTGAAGAAGTACACCGCTCTGCGGGACGGCGGTCGTCCGGGCTGCTGGGCGGCTGGCCGTACGCTCGTGGCGCGCTCGACCAGCGCCTACCCGGGCTGGGGCGACGTCGTGATCTTCGCCTCGTGCACGGCGGCGCGCATCGGCGAAGTGTCCGGGGTCCGCACGGGCGACATCGACACGGGCACGTGGACCTGGACCCTGCGCAGGCAGACCACACCGAGCCCCGGCGGCCTCGTGGACAAGGGAACCAAGGGCAAGCGAGCCCGCAAGGCGCCGATCATCGCCGAGGTCCGGGAACTGGTCCTGAGACGGATGGAGACCACCGGCGAGGAGCCGGCCGCGCGGCTGTTCACCGGCCCCAGAGGCGGCCGCATCACCACGGCCGTACTGAGAGACGCCACACACTGGGACGAGGTCGTCGCCAACCTGGGCCACGAGCACCTCCGCCGCCACGATCTACGCCACACCGGCCTGACCCGGATGGCCGATGCCGGTGTCCCGATCCATGTCCTGCGCAAGATCGCCGGACATGGGTCCCTGACCACGACGCAGCGCTACCTGCATCCGGACCTGCGCGCGGTCACCGACGCCGGCACGGCGCCGAGTGTGCATCTGCGCCCCCCCAGGGCCCGGGTGGTCCCCAAGTGGTTCCCAGCTCTGGTTGATCAAAGGCAGTGGATGATCGACCGCTGGAAACGAGGAAAGCCCGTCACCTTGGAGAACACTCCAATTGACGGGCTTTGCCCAACCGTCGGGACGACAGGATTTGACCTGCGACCCCTTGACCCCCAGAACGTTGGAGTAGACGTTTCCGCACGTCAAACCACATATGAAACCGAGCCCAATGTTCGCCGACCCGAGCGTTGCGCCCTTACATGAACAGCGTGTTGTCCCAAACTGGTCCCAACACCCATGCCCTGCTTCTGCCCGGCAACAGCCTATGAACACCGCGGTACGAGCACCCGCTCGCCGAACGGGAGCGGGTGCTCGGCGCCCGAGCGCGCTGAGGGCCATCGTGATGAACGAGTTGGACACCGACACCGAGGAGCCGGGCAGATCGCGGCCGCCGCCCAAGCCGAACACCAGCCCGTGACCGATACCGCTCAGCGGCGCAGCACGACCTGCATGTCGGTCGGCGGGGTGGTCACGCAGGTCAACGGCAAAGTGCTCGAAGATGTTAAGTATCGCGCTGTCCATGCTCGCCCTGGATCACATGAAGGACTCCGAGCTGCTCCGCAGCGCCCGCGCGGACATCTCCGCCGAACTCGTCGACCTGTGGCACGGCGGCCCCACCGAGAGCCTCAACGCCTCGCTCTCCCACCGCGGCTGGCAGCCCACCGTGACAGACATCGCCGAGGCCGCGGCCGCCTGCGAACGCCCGATTCCACCCGCGTTCGATCCCGCCCGCGCCGACGCCGGCCGCGGACTGGCCCGACGCCGAGTCTCCGCCGAGGGGCAGCCGCTTGGCGACGTCCAGCCGTACCTCGCCGTAGGGCTGGACGTGCTGCCAGAACAGCGGGGTCAGCCCGCGGCGGTCGGCGGGCTTGAGCAACTGGGCCCATGCGGGGTCGGCGAGGACGTCCTGGAGCATCAGGGTGTTCGTCACACCGTCCTGGTTCAGTCGCTTCTCAAGGACCCGACCTGGGCTGAGCGGCTCACCGACGCCGACCGGCGCGCGCTCAGTCCGCTCTTCTGGTCGCACGCCAACCTGTACGGCACTATCCCAATCGACATGGAAACCCACCTGGACCTGGGCTTGGCCGCCTGAGAAGCGCCTCCAGCCATGATGCGGTCGGCGTGGTACAGGCCCTGGGTGAGCAGGCGGCGCGCGTGCTCGTCGGCCGCGCTGGAGGAGACAAAGGTGATCGCGGAACGTGGTGGCGTCGAAGGCCGGAGCGATCTCGACCAGGTAGGCGGGTCAGTTGTCGATGGCCTGGTAGAGGGTGGTCCAGAAGTCGTGGATGGCGTTCGCCGAATCGGGGGTGGACATCCCGGTCTGGGTGAGCAGGATGCCGACGATGCCGTTCTCGGGGTCGGCGTAGGTGGTGGTGCCGGCTC
>NZ_BAABDQ010000079.1:0-22309 GCF_039539705.1 Nonomuraea rosea
GGGCATCATCGACGCGATCGCGTCGGGCGACCCGGCGGCAGCGGAACACGCCATGCACGAGCACCTGTCAAGCGTCATCGACGCCCTCCGCCAAACAGCCTGACCTCATCGCCGGGCCAGCCGTGGTTGACCCAGCGCTGCTGGATCTTCCGTTGGCGGCCCGTCGTTCTGCGGCTCTGCGCGTGGAGACGCGGCACCTCAACAGGCCAGCCACAGGCCTTCGAATACGCGCCGCCGCAGCTCTCGTGGCCTGGCTGCGTACTGGGCCTCCCAGCATCCCGCAATACGACTCCGCCCGGTCGAGCCGGCCCTGACGACGCGCCCCCAGGGCGAGCCCGATCTCGGCGAACTCCTCAGCCGGCTTGTCTTTCCTCGGCTTCGCGCCGGGAAGCCTTCAGATCGCCGCACACGTACGTCTGCATGCCCCGGGTGCTGAGCCCCGCGGCGAGCCCCCAGCGGTCGCCGAGTGCACGGGACCCGGCGACCACGCGGTTCAGCGGTTCGGCGCTCACTGCGACTCGCCTTGACCCTGCTCCGGCCGCGCGCCGGTGAAGAGAGCCATGCCGGGCACAGGCCATTCGATCGCGACCACGCGGCCGAGTGAGGCCTGGGTGACGAACAGAGTGCGCTGGTCGGGCCCGCCGAAGCAGACGTTGGTGACGTCCGGGTCGGCGAACCGGACGGTGTCCTGCACGGTTCCGCCGCCCGGGGCGACGACGAAGACGGCGCCGGAGCCGGTGCCCGCGACGAGCAGCCGGCCGTCACGGTCGAAGCACATACCGTCGGGGAAACTGTCAGGGCCGAGGTCCGCGTAGGTCGCAGGCGGGCCGAGCGACCCCGGGGCGGTGATGTCGAAGCGGTGGATCAGGCCCGTCCCGGTCTCGCCGACGAGCAGGGCCTGGCCGTCGGGGGTGACGTGCAGGCCGTTGGGGAAGCGCAGACCATGGTGGACCCGGCGGGCCGTGCCGTCCGGGCTCACGTAGCAGACGTCACCGGGCGGTGAGGCGGCGGCGGGGGCGCTGCCGTGCTCGTCGCGTCGCGCCCACACGGGGTCGGTGAAGTAGTAGCCGCCGTGCTGGTCGAAGCACAGATCGTTCGGCGCGTTGAGCGGGGTGCCGTCGATGGAGTCCAGCAGCGTGTGCACCTCGCCGTCACCGGTGAGGCATTGGATCGCCGGATGACCGCCGCCGGGTCCGGGGCGCATGCCGGTCGACTCGTTCGGGCCCCAGTTGCCGCCGTTGTTGCAGAAGACGAGCCGCCCGTCAGGGGCGAACGCCGCGCCGTTGGGCGATCCGCCGGGCCGTGCGACGACGATGCGCCGGCCGTCCTCGATGCGCGAGACGCAGCCGCCGGCCAGCTCGACCACCCACAGGGTGCCGTCGGGGCCGATGCACGGTCCTTCCGTGTAGGCGAATCCGGTGGCGATGACGCGCTCGTCCGCCGTCGTCACAGCGTTCCCTCCTTGTACGCGCGCAGTGCGGCCGACATGTCCCCGGAGCGTGCGTCGTCGGCCACGAAGTCCGTCCAGTGGTAGAACATCGCCCCGTCGGCGGCGCTGCGCGCGATGGCCCGCAGCGCCGCCCTGAACTCCTGCGGCGGGATGCCGGGCAGCCTGCCCATGCCGTCGTGGGGCGGATCGAGGTAGGTCGGGGAGGTCTGCAGGCAGGCCAGCAGCGTGCCGTCGATCCGCGGGCGCAGCTCGCCCACCAGCGATTCGATCCAGGGTGAGGGCTCGCGTGCGAGGATCTGGTGGTAGAGCATCAGCTCGGTGTGCTCGGCTTCTCGCGAGATCAGGCCGAGATCCTGGCCGAGCACCTCCCGTACGGCGTCGCCGAAGTCGTCACGTCCCATCGCGACGCCGTTGATGAGCACCTCGGTGCCGGGCCGGACGGCGCACACCGCCGTGCGCAGCCGCCGCACCACGTCCGCGATGAGCGCGCACTTCCAGGAGGTCCACTCTGCGCGCAGCTCGTGCTGAAGGATCGCGGCGGCCCTGCGCGGGTCGTCCACCGGCAGCTCGTTGCCGGTGCTCTGGTTGAATCCGCGCAGGCAGCGCTCGCAGAAGCAGTACTCCTTGATCTCGCCCCGGGTCCGCCGGGGGGTCCACGCCTCCCAGAACCCCGGGAAGCGGATGAAGTTGAGGAACACTCCGTCCGGCCGCAGGTCATCGACGACCTCGGACAGCACCTCGGCCCTGCGCGCCACGTGGCCGGGGTCGGACGGGCACAACCCCACGTACCAGTCGAAGGGCTCCATCACGCTCGCATCGGAGGCGATCGGCCGCAGCTCCGGCCGGGTGCGGTACTCCTCCGGCTGGAAGTACACCGCTGTCGCCTCGAAGACGCGCATCCCGCGTTCGCGCAGGTGGTCGCGGAAGCGGTGATCGTCGTAGCCAGGCGGCGGTCCCAGTTGCTCGACGCCGCTGCCGGGGATCGGGTCGCGCCGGTTCTGCACCACGACCCAGTCGACGCCCTGCTCACTGAGCCGGCGTACGGCGGCGGTCTCGTCGAGGCCGTACTGGTTCGTCCACTCGAAGCCGTACAGCTTCATGGCGACGGTGGGGGTCATGCTGCCTCCTTCCGCGTCCGGCTGATCGCGGACAGCAGGCCGGGACGGTCGACGTCGGCGGTGCTCAGCGTGGCCGTCAGGGCGCCGGTGTGCATGATGAGCAGCCGGCTGGTCAGCGCCAGCAGCTCGTCCAGGTCATCGGAGATCAGCACGACGGCCATGCCGTCGCGGGCGAGCTGCTCGATCTGGCGGGCGATCTCGGCCTTGGCTCCCACGTCGACGCCCGCGGTCGGCTGGTCCAGCAGGAGCACCTTGGGTCCGGCGGCGGCGGCGCGCGCCAGCAGCACCTTCTGGGCGTTGCCGCCGGACAGCGTGTCGACGATCCGGCCGCTGTCGGCGGGCCTGACCTGGAAGCGCTTGACGGCGTCGGCGACCAGGCGGCGGCGGGCGGCGCGGCGGACCAGGCCGGCGCGGGTCAGCTCGCCCCCGAGCGCGGTGAGCTCGATGTTGTCCTGCACGGTGCCGGTCATCACCAGCCCCTGCGCCTTGCGGTCCTCCGGGATCAGCAGCACCCCGGCGCGGGCGGCCCGGGCAGGGGTACGGCGGCGCAGCGTACGTCCGGCGACGGCGACCGTCCCGGTGCTCGGCGTGGCGCCGACGATCGCCTTGGCCAGGCGGCTGCGGCCCGAACCGACCAGGCCCGCGATCCCGACGATCTCCCCTGGCGCGACGCGCAGGGAGATGGGCGGGCGGCCGGCGACCACGAGGTCCGTCACTTCCAGCGCCGGCGTCACGTCACCGGACGGGGGAGTGGCCGCGGTCACGCGCTGGTGCTCGGCGACGTCGTCGCCGACCAGGAGCCGGGCCAGGCCGTCGGCGTCCGTCTCGCCGGCGTCGAGCCGCGCGACGACGTCGCCGTCGCGCAGGACCGTGATGCGGTCCGCGACCGAGGTGATCTCGTCGAGGAAGTGGCTGATGTAGACGATGCCGACGCCCCGCGCCGCCAGGTCCCGCATGATCGCGAAGAGGCGCTCGCGTTCGTTGGGGGCGAGCCGGGCCGTGGGCTCGTCCATGACCAGGATGCGCGGCTCCTGGGCCAGGGCGCGGACGATCTCGGTGAGCTGCTGGCCCGCGACTCCGAGCCGCCCTACGGGCTGGTCCATCGGCAGGTCGATGCCGACCCGCGCCGCCTCGCGGGCGGAGCGGGCGGCCAGCTCTTTGTGGTTCACCAGCGCCGCCGCTCCGAGCCGGGGCTCGCGGCCGAGCGCGATGTTCTCGGCCACGGTGAGTTGCGGGACGAGGGAGAAATCCTGGTAGATGACCGCGATGCCGTGTTCTATCGCCTCTTTCGGCGTACGTACGGAGACGGGCTTGCCGTCGATGGCGATGGTGCCCCCGTGATCGGGGTGCACGCCGCCGAGGATCTTCATGAGCGTGCTCTTGCCCGCCCCGTTGTGCCCGATCAGCGCGTGGATCTCGCCGTGCTCGACGGTGAGGTCGACGCCGTGCAACACCTCGCCCGAGGCGAAGCTCTTGCGGATCCCGGTCATCTCCAGGATGGCCATCATTCCCCCCAGGCAGCCTTGTACTGGCTGACGTTGTCCTTGGTGATGATGGGCAGGTCCAGGTACGCGTTCGGCTGCGGCACCGCCGACTGGTTGCCCTTCAGCCACTCCACGGCGTACTTGATCGCGTTCTCGCCCTGGGGTGCCGGGTCCTGGTTGACGCTGCCGTACACGGTGCCGTCGGAGATGGCCTTGCGCACGTCGGCGGGGAAGTCGCCGACGATGAACTTCACGTCGGTGCGCCCGCTCTTCTGCACGTTCGTCGCGCCGGAAACGCCCTCGGGCCCCTGGCTGACGATGGCGCTGAGCTGCCCCTTGGGGTACTTGGACAGGTAGTCCTGGGTGATGGCCAGGGCCTTGGCGTTGTCCCAGTCGGCGGCCTGCTCGGCGACGACCTTGATGCCGGGGTGCTGCTTGAGCACGTCCATCAGGCCGGCCTTGCGCTGGATCTGCGCGGAGGTGCCGAGCTTGCCGGTGATGTAGCCGACGTTGCCGCTCTCGCCGACGGCCTTGACCAGGAGCTCGCCCTGTCCCTTGCCGAAGGTGTAGTCGTCCACGCCCACGTAGGTGATGATCTTGCCGCCCGCATCGGTGGCGGCCTGCGTGTTGACCGCCATGACCGGGATGTTGGCGTTGTTGGCCTGCAGGACGGCCGGGATGATGCCCTTCGGGTCGCTCGGGCTGATCAGGATCAGATCGAATTTCTGGGCGACGAACTGCTGGACCACGGAGATCTCGGTGGCCAGGTCGCCGTTGCCGCTGCGGATGTCGACCTGTGCGCCGAGCTGCTGGGCGGTCTCGCGTTCCTTCTTGATGAGGTTGGAGTAGAACGGCACCGAGGTGTCGAAGATCATATGGCCGATCTTGAAGGTCTTCGCCGCGCCGGAGGCGGTGTTCCCGCTCGGCTCGCTGCCGCAGGCCGCGAGGCTCAGGACCAGTGCGGCGGTGACGCCGATGACGGATTTCCAGCGGGGCACCCGTGGGGTGACTGCGTGCATGTTCATCGCTCTTTCTCGGTACGGTCCCGGTCGTTCATGTCTGGGACGCGCGCTTGCGCTGGTAGCTGTCGATGCCGACGGCGACGAGGATGACCACGCCGGTGACGGCCGGTTGCCAGTAGGAGGACACGCCCAGCAGGTTGAGGGCGTTGGCGACGACGCCGAGCAGCAGCGTTCCGAGCACGGCGGAGCTGACTCGCCCGGCCCCGCCCGCCAGCGGGACGCCGCCGACGACGACGGCGGCGATCGCCGACAGCGGCCACGTGGTCGCGGAGTTCGGCTGGCCGATGCCGGTCTGGGTGATCAGGACGAGGCCGGCGATGCCCGCGCACAGGGCGCCGAAGACGTAGGCCAGCAGGAGGATGCGGTCGGCGTTGACCCCGGCCAGGCGAGCGGCCTGCCGGTTGCCGCCGACCGCGTACAGGTAGTGGCCGAACCGGGTGAAGCGCAGCATCGCCCAGGTCGCGACGATCACGCCGAGGAAGATCAGGGCGACCGTGGGGATGCCGCCGACGCGCGACTGGCCGAACACCGCGAACTCCGGTGGCAGGCCGTACACGGGAGCGGCGGACGTCGACACGTACAGGATGCCCGTGACCAGCACCTGCGTGCCCAGCGTCGCCACGAACGGGCTGATGCCGACCTTGGCGATGGCGATGCCGTTGACCAGCCCGACCACGACGGCCAGCAGCAACGCCCCCACGACGCCGAGCACCGGCGAAGTCTGCCCGACGAGCCAGGCCGTGGCGACACTGGTCATCGCGCCGACCGCGCCCACCGACAGGTCGAAGCCGCCGGTGACGATCATGACGAGCATGCCGCAGGCGACGATGCCGATCATCGCGTTCTGCTGGAGGATGTTGGCGATGTTGTTCCAGTTGCGGAACTCGGGAGTCGTGATGAGCAGGACGACCAGGAGCAGGGTGAAGACGGCTGGAAGCGCGTAACGCGATGTCGCGCCCGACAGCTGCGGCGGGCGCCAGCGGGTGGCGGCCTGCTGCGCAGGCGGAGACGCTGCTGACATGGGAAGAACTCCTTGGGTGAGAGAGTGCGGCGATCCGCTCAGTGGAAGGCCCGGGGCAGCTCGTCGAGGTTGACGTCGGCCTGCTGCTGGGCGAACACCAGGGCTCCCAGCACCTCGGCGCGGTCACCGAGACTGGCGGCGGCGACGCGCACCTGCTTGGCCGCCGCCGGGATCGCGTTCCTGCGGACCGCGATGCGCATCGGCTCCAGTAACACCTCGCCCGCGGCGCTGAGCTCACCGCCGAGGACGATGCGGTCGGGGTTGAGATGGTTGCAGAGGTCTCCGAGAGCACGGCCGATCGTCGTGCCCGCGTCGGACAGCGCCCGCCGGCAGCCGACGTCGCCGGCCTCGGAGAGCTCGAGGATGCGGGCCAGGGTGAGCTCACCGTGCGAGAACTTGAGCGATTCCCGCAGGGCGCGTCCGGTGGCGAACGCCTCCAGGCATCCGCGCCCGCCGCAGCGGCACATGGGGCCGTCCTCCTTGACCACGACGTGGCCGAGCTCTCCGGCGATACCGCCCGCGCCGCGGAACAGGTAACCGTTCAGGACGAGCGAGGAGCCGATTCCGGACGACAGGCGGATGTACACCATGACGTCGGCGTCCGCGGCGGCGCCGAAGGTGAACTCACCGAGGGCGCCGAGGTTGGCGTCGTTGTCGAGGAAGAGCGGATAGGGCAGCCGGGAGCCCAGCTCGGCCGCGACGTCGAGTCCGACCCACGACTGGAGGATGGCCCCGGCATGTAACGTTCCAGTCTTGCGGTCGTAGGGGCCCGGGATTCCGACTCCGCCGGCCACCACTGACGCGGGCGGCCGTCCCACCTCCTGGAGCAGCTCGCCGGCCATCTCGGCGGCGGTGTCGAAGGCCTTGTACGGTGCCGCGTCGAGGTCCAGCTCCAGGTAGCGCTCGCCGAGCACGTTGTAGGACAGATCCGCCACAGCCACCCGGACGTGGAAGTGCCCGTAGTCGACGCCTATCAACGTCCCGCTCGGACGAGCCAGCGCCAGGCCCATCCCCGGCCTTCCCGGGCCGCTGGAGCGTGGCAATTCGACCTCGGCCACGCTGCCCTCGGCCATCAGGTCGTTGACCACCGCCGAGATCGTCGTGCGGGACAACCCGGTCTCCTGGGCCAGCCGGGAGCGGGACGCGACCCCCAGGCGCGACAGCGCCTCGATCACCCGTTGCCGATTGTGATCGCGAAGTTGCGCCAGCCCTGAAGTCATGGCTCGGGACTCTAATTAACCTGTCCGAAATATGTCAATACATTGTCCTAAACTTCGCGACAAAACCGTCAGAGTCGTGACTAATTGCCCGCAGCTTGGGCATGCAGGAACCAAAGCCGCAGGTCACGACATCGTCACGAGGCTGGTGCCAGGAAGGTTGCGGGGCCATGATGGCCCGTACCGACAGGCACAGGCCCGAGGGAAAGCTTCAGCACGGCAGGCTGGCCGCCGTGCTCCTCAATTCCTCGCTGTACGCAGGCCGGGTACCACCCACGCGACTGCCGCACAGGCTGCGACGGCTCCGGCGACGCGGAACGGGTGAGCGATGAGCAGGTCGGAGAAGTGGTTGAGCGGGTTGCTCGGGATCAGGGTGGTGCGTTCGGCGAGCCATGCCGCGGCCAGCACGATGCCGAGGGCGGCGGCGGTGAGGCGTGCCGCGGGGTAGATCCGGGTGCGGCTGAGGACGAGCAGCGACGGCATGAGCAGCGCGACGACCATGAGCTGGGTCAGCTCGATGCCGAGGTTGAAGCCGAGCAGGCCGGTGACCAGGGATCCGTGGCCGAGATCGAGGCCGGCGAGCAGTGCGGCGAAGGCGAGGCCGTGCATCAGCCCGAACCCGGCGGCGATCCACGCCTCGCCGCCGGGGACGAGTGGCCGTACGGCGTGCACGCCGGAGACCAGGATGGACAGGGCGATCAGGCTTTCCACGACGCGGGTGGGCGCGCTGACGTAACCCAGTGCGGCCAGGGCCAGGGTGAGGGAGTGCCCAACGGCGAAGGCGGTGACGACATGGACCACGCGCAGGCAGTTGCGGCGCAGGTCGCCGGCTCGCACCCAGTGCCCGCCGCGGGCCAGTAGCGGTGCTGGGAGCAGGAGCATGATGAGGAAGAGCAGGTGGTCGGCGCCTTCAGCGATGTGCTGGACGCCCAGGCGGATGGCGGCGGCGAAACCCTGCTCGCCTGTGGCGCCGGCGGTGGGAACGGCGATGGTGTGCTGCTGCCAGTCGAGCGTCCCGACGGTGGCATAAGTGTCGGCGCCCTGCGGGCGCAGCGAGACGAGGATGTGGTGGGACAGCAGGTGGTGCACGATCCCGTCGTAGGTGAGCCGGAAGTCGCGCACCGTGCCGTCCGGGGGGCGCAGGACGAGGTCGAAGACGAGATGGTCGACGGCGTCGACGTTCTCGACCCGGCCGCCGCCTGCGGCGATGCTCCACCGGGCACCGTCACTCTGGTCGGCCGCGGAGATGTGGCCGAGCAGGTAACGGCGCAGCTCATCGAGCTTGGCGGGCTGTGTGATGGTGGCAGCGGTGAGGGGCTGGTCGAGTGCGAGGGCGAGCCGATCGATGGGCAGTTGCACTGCGCCGGTGAGCCGGTCCGGCGCGGCGTCGAGCAGAATCGCCGTGGTGCTGAGCGGGTGGGCGTCCGCGCGTCCCGGGGTGAGGGCCGTCACCGCAGCGGCGACGATGACGAGGCCTGCGAGCAGCGTCCCTGCGCGAGCCGCCCACCGCATCATGGTGGTGCGCATGGTCAGCTCGGCTTGCTGCTGCCGTAGTCGTTGGTCTTGTCCCGGTACACCGAGTGGAAGTGGATGTTCGGTGTGCTCATGCTCCGCGTGTTGATGAACTCGATCCACACGCTGGGGCCGTCGATGCGGATGTAGCTGTTCTCGTCGGCCGGGCCGGTGTTGTTGGCCCAGCCGATGCGGGTCTGGTTCAGCTGCGACTCGTAGGTGGTCATCAGCTTCTCGCCGGCGTCGTCGTCGAGGTCGCCGGCGTAGGCCTGGATCGCCGTCATGACCAGCTTCTTCTGGTCGGCGTTCAGCTTCGACACCGGCAACCCTTCCGCGGCGGGGAAGACTCCCGAGTCCTTGCCCGGTCCCATGAGCAGGTCGTCGAACGTGCCGGAGGTGATCTCGGCGGCGGCCTTCTGCTCGTCCTCGAGCGCCGCGATCATGCCGAACATCGCTGACGACTCGGCCTTGACCGGCTCGACCGTGGTGCCGCCGGACTCGAACGCGGCCGGCTCGGAGCCGACGAACTGCGGGGTCTGGCTGACCTTGTCGCCGTTGTAGGTGAGGTTGCGGGCCAGGTGGTGCCCGCCGAACTGGACCATGAACGGCTGCGTCGCCGACGGCTGCCCGTACACGGCGATGAAGTAGTCCTTCAGGCTGCCGAAACCGTCGGCGCCCTGGCCGCCGAGGCTGCTCAGGTAGTCGTCGGCCGTACGGATGGCGGTGTTCTGCTGGACGGCGGCGGGGTCCAGCGCCGCCTGAAGCACCGCCTCGGCGGCCTTGCGCTGGTCGGTGGTGAGGTCGGACAGGGCGATGCCCGGGCGCGGCACGGTCGTCGCGGGAAAGTTCGACCAGGTCTGCCGGTCCTTGTTGTCGGAGAATTCGTAGTCGGCCTTCTCCCGCTGGGCGGTGTCGAGCGTGGCGAGGAAGGCGTCGACGGCCTTGACGACCGCCGCGGTATTGGCGCCGCCCGGGCTGGTCCCGCCGGTGTTGAGATCGACCGCGGTGATCTGCTGCGGAGAACCTCCACCCGGGCCACCCCCGCCTGGTCCGTGGTCACGCTGCGCCGCAGCGCTCGCCGACGGCGACGAGGTCGTGGAGGTGCTCGAACCGCAACCACTGACGACGAGTGCCACCGACAGGACGGTGCCGGAGGTGACGGCAAGGTGTCTACGCATGATTCGTGGGGTCTCCTGTGCATGGTGACGGCAGAGAACTCCTGCTCAGATCTGGCTTATCGAGCGTTCCTATGACTCGACCCTGCGCTCTCTATGAATCACCTGAGAATGGTCGATCGTGCGGCGGACGAGGCCGGCGAGGTTCACGGATCGCGTAATATCCAGTCACTTTCTGTTTCCGTCGGCTTGGAGTGGTATGGGCGAGCACGAAGGGCGGCAAGACGTGGCTCCGGTGCGAGTCCTGATCGTCGATGACGAGGTGAACATCGCCGAGCTGATCCGGATCGCCCTGCGTTATCAGGGCTGGGAGGCCGCGCTGGCCCATTCAGGCAGGCAGGCCATCGACAGCGCGCGTGACGCACCGCCCGACGCGGTCGTCCTCGACATCATGCTCCCGGACTTCGACGGACTGGAGGTCCTGAGCCGGATCCGCGCTTTGTGCTCCGACGTCCCCGTCCTGTTCCTGACCGCGAAAGACGCGGTGGAGGACAGGATCGCCGGGTTCACCGCCGGAGGCGACGACTACGTGACCAAGCCCTTCAGCCTCGAAGAACTGGTCGTCCGTCTCAAAGCGCTGCTGCGCAGGGCGGGCATCGCACGACGGGCGGACGCCGAGCCTGTGCTGATCGCCGGCGACCTGTCCCTGAACGAGAGCACTCGCGAGGTCAGGCGAGGCGATGTGGAGATCGCGCTCACCGCCACCGAGTTCGAGCTGCTCCGCTTCCTCATGCTCAACCAGCGCCGGGTGATGTCGAAGACGCAGATCCTCGACCAGGTGTGGCACTACGACTTCGGCGGACAGGCCAGCATCGTCGAGCTGTACATCTCCTACCTCCGCAAGAAGCTGGACGCCGGTCGTCCACCGCTGATCCACACCGTCCGCGGCGCGGGGTACGTGCTCAAGGCCGCCGGATGAGGCTGCGCGCACGGCTGTGGTCCACCACGGCCAGGCTCGTCGTCACCAACGTCATGCTGGTCGCCCTCGTCGGCTGCCTGATCACTGTCGCGACGACGTGGGCGCTGCATCGGGCGCTGCTGAACCGGCTGGACGCGGACACGAGCGAGGCCGCGCTCCGCACAGCCGCGGTGGCCCTCGCCCGGCCCGCCAGCTACCTGACCGGCGATCTGGCGGCCGGGGCTCCGTGGACCGAGACCGGCATTCAGCCGACCCGAACCGTCACCGGCTACTTCCACGGCACCAGCGAAGGTGGCGAGACCATCACCGCCCAGGGCAGGTCGCAACGGTTGTCCGGCGCGGTCCTGGAGATGCTGCGGGGCGTCCCGATCGACCGCCAGGTGCACACGGTCGTGCTGCCCGGCTACGGCCGCTACCGGGTCATGGCGGCCGCGGCCGGGCCGGCGCGGGTGGTGACCGGGCTGCCGACCGCGGGAGTCGACGAGACCGTGGATATCATGGTCGGCTCGGCGACGATCTTCACCGTGCTCGGCGTGGCCCTGGCGGGCGCGGGCGCCTCGGTGCTGGTGCGCCGGCGAATGCGCCCGCTGCGCGAGGTGGCCGGCACCGCCCGGCAGGTAGCGGCGCTGCCGTTGGACACCGGACAGATCGCCCTGACCGCGCGCGTCCCCCGGCACCTGACGGACGAGCGCACCGAGGCCGGCCAGGTCGGGGCGGCACTCAACACCCTGCTCGGCCACATCGAGCGGGCCCTGGACTCGCGCTACCGCAGCGAGCAGCAGGTCCGGCGTTTCGTCGCCGACGCCTCCCACGAGCTGCGCACCCCGCTGACCACGATCCTCGGCTATGCCGAACTCGGCAGGCACGCCCCCACCACCGACTCTGAGCTGCTGCGGGAGGCCATGACGAAGGTGGACGTCGAGGCGGCCCGCATGTCCCGCATGGTCGAGGACCTGCTGCTGCTGGCCCGGCTGGACGCCGGCCGGCCACTGGAGCACGCCGAGGTCGACCTGACTCGGCTCGTTGTGGAAGCCGTGCAGGACGCTCATGTGGTCGCACCCGGTCACCGCTGGACCCTCGACCTGCTCGCGGAGCCGGTGACGGTGACCGGCGACGCGCTGCGCCTGCACCAGGTGATCACCAACCTGCTCGCCAACGCTCGGCAGCACACCCCCGAGAGCACCACCGTGATCGCCTCGGTGCGCCGCAACGGCGAGAACGTCACGGTGACCGTAGCGGACGACGGCCCGGGCATCCCCGGCGACCTGCAGGTCTTCGACCGCTTCACCCGGGGCGACCACGCGCGCACCCGCGCATCCGGGGGAGCCGGGCTCGGGTTGCCCCTGGCCCGGGCGATCGCCGAGGCGCACCACGGCACTCTCGAGGTCGCCTCCCATCCCGGCCTCACTCGATTCACGCTGAGCCTCACAACACGGACGTCCCATCGCGTGGTGTAGCCAGGGCAGGGGGACCGGGCGGCCTTCTTCGTATCGGGCGGCCAGCGTGCGGTTACGTGCCGAGCAGGTGAGCAGACCGCCCAGCGGGACGCGATTGGCCAGGCCGAACGGCTGATCGATCTCCGATCACCTGAGCGCCGAGCACTTCAGGCTCCGTACGGAGATGTGGTGGTGGGCGGCGATGACGGCCGGATCCAGGTCGGGATTGCGGCTGACCCGCAAGCGCCCCTCCCGGGCCAGACGCCGGCCCCGGCCGCGCCGGCCGCCTAGCTTGGCGTTACGACCAAGCGTCACACCGTGACGTCTCCCGAACGCGTGAACCAGCCACTTCGGCACCACGCCCCGCCGCTCACGCCAGGCCGTGGTGCGACAGCGCCGGCTGCAGTACACCGCATCGACGCGCTTTTGCAGACCCGCCCACCACGTCCGCCCACACGCCGGACAACGCGATCGCGGCCGCCGCTGCTGAACCTCCCGGCCGGTCGGGCCACGGCCGATACCCAGAGCCACGAACTCCACCGCCGCGGCGTATTCAGCGCTCGACCGACGAAGCTCCCGCCACTGCTGCGCGCGGCACGCAGGCGAGCAATATCGCCGCGACGACCGCGACCCCTCCGGCAAAGGAAGCCCACAGCTCGCGCACGTCCGAGCCGCCGGCGCTGACCCACGCCACCGATTGTCGCAGCTCGGCGGCGAAACCCTCAGACTCGCGTTCGTCCGGAGGCGCCGCGACAGCTCGCATCTCAGCTTGGTCACGACCCTTTTCGATCACGGACAAGCGCCTGGGGCCGAGATCGCAGCCGTCTCGCACGAGCGCTGGGAGGCGGCAGGCGCAGGGGCACGTCCTCGAACCGGACGCTGGGGTCGGGTGGCCCGTCGCCGCCCCAGCGCACGGCATTGGCGACGAGGATCTCGATGCCGCCCCAGCGCTCGACGACGGTCGCGACGGCATGGTCGATGGTGGGCAGGTCCTCGAGGTCGAGCCGGACGATGTGCGCCTGCCCGCCGGCGGCCTCGACGTCCGCGGCCACTTTCTCGGCGCTGTCAGGGTGGTTGCGGTAGGTGATCGCCACGCGGGCGGCTTCGCGGCCGTAGGCGCGGGCGGTCGCGGCGCCGATGCCGGTCGACGCGCCGGTGATCAGGGCCACGCGGCCGCTGAGATCGGTGTTCATGGTGTGGGTCGTCCTTCTATGGGTCGGGGAGTCGTGGTCAGGACGGCGTCTCGGCGCGCACCCGGGTTGCCAGGGCATGCACCGCGTCGAGCGCCGCGGTATGGGAGGTCTCGTGCTGGTCGCGGAACTGCGCGAGGAAAGGCATGACCGTGGCGTGGGTGAGTTCGGCATGGACGAAGGTGACGTCGTCGAGTCCGAGCACGGAGAAGTAGGCGCGCAGGTAGGGCTCATGGAAGTCGAAGTGCTCACGGGGGGTGCCGGGCCCGTAGGCGCCGCCGCGCGCGCTCAGCACCACGGCTGACTTCCCCTTGAGCGGCAGCCAGGGCAGGGTGACGCGGTCGATCCATGCCTTGAACGCGGCGGGCACCGTGAAGTTGTACATCGGCACGCCCAGGAGCAGGACGTCGGCCGCGAGGAGCTGCTCCACCAGCGGGCGGGTGGCCGCCCAGCTCCTGACCAGCTCAGGAGCGCCGACGGCCACCTGGTCCATGGCCTCGATGTCGCGCACCCCGTTCACCGATGACTGAGTGGCGGGGCGGACCCGGTCTTCGTCGATGGGCGGCACCGGATCGGCCACCAGGTCGCGGTAGGTGTAGACGCCGTCCGGGTGGGTGGCCCGCCAGTCGGCCACGAAGGTCTCGCCGAGCCTGCGGGAGAACGACTCGCTGCGTCCGCTGGCGTCCAGATGAAGAAGGTACGTCATAAGGTTGCCTCAAATTCAAGATGATCTGGATTCAAAATCAATATAGAGCAAGATAGTTTTGAGTCAAGAACATCTTGGCTGGGTATTATGCTGTCCATGGCCCACGCCCCCACATCCGAAGGCCCGCACGGGAGCGGACTGCACCAGGACCTGCACTGGCTGTTCGCGCGCCTGAAGCAAGGCCTGGCCACCGCCGAGACCGCCGCGGTGCGCGTGCACGGCATGACCCTGTGGGGCTACACGGTGCTGGTGGCCGTCGTCGAAGCCCCCGCCCGCACCCAGCTCGCCCTCGCCCAGGCCGTATCGGTCGACAAGAGCAAGCTGGTCCTCATCCTCGACGAACTCGAAGACGCCGGCCTGGTGCGCCGCCGCCCCGACCCCGCCGACCGCAGAGCCCGCATCATCGAGGCCACCCCCGAGGGCGACCGCGCCCTCAGAGCCGCCCGCGCCGACATCGAGACGATCGAGAACCAGCTCTTGGCCGACCTCGCCCCCTCGTCCCGGATCACACTGCAGAGCGCGCTACAACATCTCGCCGGCGAGCCCATCGCGAAAGTCGAGGACGGACGGTCACCCGAAACCGCCTGCGCGCCCGACCCCGCCTGAGGTCACGGCACCTTGTTGACCATGTTGAGAATCGTTCGATTCTCCGACAGCTCAGACCGTTCGTCGGTCCCACCAGAATTCCCACGAGTTGAGTCCGACAAGTCGCTCCGCGTAGGCGGCAAGCGTGTAGGGGTGGCTGTTCTGCCAGATGTTGTCCGGGCAGAAGGCGAAGTGCTCGGCTGCGACGTGGAGCGCCTCCTGCAGCGTCGAAGGCGGGGCGGCGATGCTCAGATACAGGTCGGCGGAACCGACGCCGACGACCACGGCGCCGAACCGGTCCTCCCAGCTGCGCAGGACGGCGGCGATCTCACCGGTGTCGTTGGTGTAGTTCAGCGGGCCCGTCCACCCGGCGGCGGCCAGAGCATCAGCCCCCCGGCCGGCGGCGGCCAGGCCGAGGCGCATGTCCGGATTCTGGGCCGTGAGGTGGACTGCGTACTCGGCTGCGAACGAGGTCGGCTCCGCGGCGAACAGCTTGCCCGGCGCCAACCCGGGCCAGCGCTGACCGTAGGGTGCGGTCACGGCGATCCGTTCGGTCGGCGACAACGGATCGCTGTCCGCATCGACCTCGGTGTATTGCACCCACCACGTCGCCAGGAGAGTCGCGTGGTCGTGGAGATCCGGACAAGTGATCTTCTCTAGAGAGAGCTCCCCGGATTCCCAGGGCCTGAACTCATCATCGTGCGGCGAAGATTCCAGCAGCAGAGGCCACAAGCCGGTCCGTCCGTGCAGCTCTCGGACAGTTGCCCACAGATCAGCCGAGGCCGGCTCCACAGCCATCCATAGACCGGGCGCCTTCGCCTTCGTCCGTCTCGATGAGGCGGCCCGGCGGCAGCAGGCCGCAGAGTTCCACGACGCTGTCCTCGTGGCCGGTCAGTGCCGCCAGTTCCGACTGGAGCTGCTGTTCAAAACCCATCGCAGCACGATAAGCCATGATCGCCAAGGCATTGAGGGGCCAGAATCTTGCAGCTTGTAACGGTCATGTGGCAGCGAAGGTGTCGCGCCGTTTGCCGCCGAAGGTCACACCCTCACCTGACCAGCTAGTTCGCTTGACAACCCCGGATAACGATGGGCTCGGGTCGAGCTCAATCAACTTGACCTACGTGAAAGAGGAGATCATCTTCCTCTGACCTGCTGGAAGGGCCCTACAACCCTAGATAACCATCGTGGTCGGTGCTGGTGTGACTACTGGTGGGAGACCTCCATCGGCGGGTACGCCGCGACACCGCCGGCACCTTCCGCACCGCCATCGACCGCCGTGACATCACCGTCCGCCATCGAACAAGGCCAAGAGTGCCGGCGCCGGGTCCGCTACGTTGGTCATGTTCGCCGCTACAACAACGATCATGATCAGCGACAACACCGTCGAAAGAACACCGAACGACCTCAGCACGCGCCTCGTTCGCCTGTCAGACGACCCGGTTCTGGCAGATCTTCTCCACAACACAATGCTCATGCCGATGAGCACGACCGCCACGATGGAACCGATCACGACCAGCGTCACGTGGTACAGCGCATAGTCGCTGATCATCACCTCGAGAGCGGGCGGGGTCCGGTGACCCGCGGCTGCGGACTCAGCCAGTCGCTGTCTGACTTGGTCGAACGTATCGGCGAGCACTCCGTCGGAGGCGCCGACCGGCAGCAGCGACAGCAGCGAGGCGAAGGGCGCTACCGCACCCTGCACGTTGGCCATCACCACCATCAGCGAGAACAGCGCGGGCATCGTGACAAGAACGCCGGCCGACGCGAGGGCGGCCCTCCTTCCCGCCCCGAGAGCGCCGGCCCTCAGGAACGCCCTCCAGAGAAGAACGCCGAGCACAACGAGCACGATCAGCAAGATCGCAGCGATCACCGCCTTGGCCACGTGGTAACGGAACCAGTAATCGACAACCCTCTCCAAGCTCGGAGAGAGATCCCGGTCGCCGGACCTCCAGTACTCGACGAACGCCTTGCCGAGGGTCTCGACAAGGCTGAACTGATCGGCGAAGCCGCCGCCCGGCCTGCTCGCCGCCAGCGTGCCCGGGGCGACGACGAAGGCGGCGGCGAGGACCACGGCGAAGGCGGCGAGCACAGAGAGTGTGCAAGCGGAGATACCAGCGGATCGCGAAGGGGCTGCGGGACTATGCAAGGAGATTCCTTCGGCTCGATCGAATGTGCATCCACCCCGACCTGCAGGCTCGCCGGAGCCGAACGACCGCCGGGGCTGCGCGAACAAGCTGAGCCCGAGCCGCGTCAGGAGCCTGCTCGTGCGCGGACGCCGGGGGTGATGGTGCTGACCTGGACCTCCCACTGCGGGTACGCCTTGCCCGAACTCGCCGGCACGACACCCATGGCCAGCGGCAACGCCAGGATCTTCTTCTTCATACCTGTAGTTCGACGGCGGGACGCGGTTGGATTGCAAGCTGGAGCCGACCGGGCGGGAACCGGCGCGATCTCTTGGTGCTCCAGCCCGGTGCCCGCGGCCCGGATCGCCATGCCTGTTGTGTACACAAACGAGCGCCGTTTTCGATCATCCGCCGTTAAGCGTCGCCCCGCCGAACCCTGCCGGCCTTCCAAGCAGCCACGACCCGGGCCAGCCAGGCCCGCTCCATGGCCGACGTCGGATCGCCGGGGTCGGGGTGCGGCCTCTGGTCGTCGAGCTGGTCCGGCAGAATGTGGCGGTGCGAGGAAGGACTGCGCACCGCCCAGCGCGCGGTGGAGATCCGCGAGCGCCTGGCCGAGGCCAACCCCGACGCCTATCTGCCCGACCTGGCGACCTCGCTGAACACCCTGGCGGTCCGGCTGGGTGAGGCGGGCCGGCGGGAGGAAAGACTGCGCACCGCCCAACGCGTCTCTGAGTCTTACCAAGAGCTCGTCGCGCGTCATCCCGGCTCGTTCGGAGGAATGCTGGCCAGAAGCTTGATCAATCTAGGGAAGAGGCTTATCAACGTTGGGAGGATTCGGGAGGGCCCTCTCTGTCAGTCTCTCGTGAGACCTGGGGCTGTCGCTGTCGCGCTCTCCGCTCTACCTCGATGCCGCCGTCGACCGGCTGCGGGCGGGTGGCCTGGCCATCGGGCCGCAGATCCGCGCGCGCCTGTCACCGCTGCTGTTCGAGCACATAAACTTCCACGGCTCCTACCCCTTCCAGCGCCCGGACCTGAACGGACGCCTGCGTGAGCTGCGCGAGGTCGCCGCGCTCGATGCTGAGGCGGGGGCAGTAGACCCTGGTGAGTGACGCGACTGACAGCCCGGCCGGGGCCGGGCACGCCTACACGGTGCCGGCCCGGCCGGACGGCTGGCCCGACCTGCTGGGCCGGCGGCCGCTGAGCGCGGCCGAACGTGCCCGGCTGCGCGCCGCCCTGCAAACCGCCGCTCCCGCCGTTGCTGCCCCGGATCCCAGTTCCGGCATGTGCTTTCTCACGATCACCGGCCTGGACCGCGCGGCCGACCCGGCAAGGGCGATGCGTCTGCGCGGCCGGATCCACGCCGCCGTCCGCACTGCGGCCGAGCGCCGCCGCACCTCCTACCAGAGCACTGAGGCAACCATCACGATCGGCATCAGCGGGCCCGACGCGAGGCACCGACGGACAACGGGGAGGGCCGAGCGCCGGAAGCGACTCAAAAGCAATCATGATGAACGACGTCTGGTGGGTCCACCGTGGGCTGTCAGCGTCTCGGAGATGTTCGACGGGATGCTACGCAAACGGCGGTGGCGGGCTCGGGCGCTGTTGGTGATGAAGCGCGAAAAGCGCCGGATAGGTGAAGAAGTTCCTTGTATGGTGTGACCTCGGCCGAGTTCGCGCTGTTCGTCGCCATTTAAGGAGAAAAACGATGACATTCACGGGGGATCACGGTAACTGGGCTCGGCAACCGATGCCGCCAGAGCCACCGAAGAAGAAGCGGTTGCTGCTGAAAGTCTGCCTGGCCGTGGTGAGTCTGCTTTTAGTCTCCGGCATCGGTTACGTCGTGTACAAGGAGGTGTTCTACGTCCGGCCCATAAATCCGAACTGGTCAGCGGAAAGCGCGGAGCCGACCCCGATCCCCAAAAGACTGGATCCGACAAAAAGCGGTCAGCCGGTCAAGGCCGACGCCGATCTGGGGCAGGTCTGCACGGGCAAGTATTATCCGGACGCCCCGGAGTTCGCCGGAGCGGCACCGCACCGGGTCGCGATCGCTGACTATTGGGGGCACCCTGTCTTCGAAGACGTCTTCGCGCTCCGCAATCCCGACGAGCCGTTGAAGGTGAGAACGAAGTCTCCGGCGGCCTGGGTGCCGAAGAATCCCGCGAAGGTGCAAGCGGTCCTCTGCGTGGACCGGTACCCGACCGGGGAAGAGCGCAAGATCGGCCGTTGCAAGTTCCTCGGCGAGACCCTTCCCCACTACAAGGCCACGTGGGATGTGACTCTCCGTGAGGTCGCGTCCAATAAAGTGATCGCGTTCGCGCAGATGGTCTCCGACGCCAAATGTCCTCCTACCGCGGTCGTCGGCAAGGACAAGATCGTCTATCAGGGGATGACCGACAAAGCGTTGTACGAGAAGTTCAAGTCCTACGTGGAGAATTAGTGTTGCGCCGGTCGGACCTGTGATTTCGGCCTGCTCAACTGCGGTCGTTGAAAGAAATGCCGGCCGTGTGCGTTAATGCGTTTCCTGTTGAGGGGGCTGAGTAGACGTCTACGTGGGCGGAGTCGGGCCTCCATGGACGCGCACGACGAAGGGCCCGAATCCCCCTTGCCCGGGGTTTGGGCCCTTCATGCTGTTCGGGCTACCAGCCGCCCAGGTGGGCCCGCATGCCGCCCCTACTGCTGCGTACGCCGCCGCCCACGCTCGCCGTCCAGTCGCCCGTGTCGCTGTGTCTGATCATGCTGTGCAGCCTGCCAGCGCCCAGCCGCCATCCCCCTGCCGGTGCTGCCCGGCCTGAGCGTAATCATTCGCATGCTTGGTGATGCCGCTCAAGACTCATACCGGCCCCGAACGTCGATGGTTATCTGGGGTTGTCAAGCGAACTAGCTGGTCAGCCGCTTGAAGGTCTGTCAGCCACGTCAGGCAAGTAGGCAGCCGCGCCTGCCCCGTCAGTGGGCCGTCGAGAGGTCCATCAACCGCATGAGAAGACCCCGCTGGATCCGCCAGTGGGTGGTGCTCGAAGCAGGGCAGCAAAAGAGCGCTCAGGCGGCTGGTCTGATGGCCCGCGGACCTGATGGATGATGCCAGAGTGGCGCGCTTTGAGGAGTTCGTGGAGGAACTACTTGACTTCCTGCTGACGAGGCTGGATGAGGCCGGGTTTGAGCGACTCGTCGCCCATGAGCCCCGGCGAATGTGTGCCCCTTTTATCTTCTCGGGCGGCGGCCGTGTGGAGCAGCGAGGAATGTGGTTCACGGGGTGCTGCGCTTGCTCGCGGATCCACTCAGGAGGGTTCGGCGGGGACATTAAGGCCGAAGCATGGCCATGCTTTCATGTTCGGTCTCTGACGCTGCAGTTCGCCGACGACCTGGATTACTGCCAGGGGTGGAGGCCTGAGTATGCGCTATTCGCATCGGGGAGGCTCATCCACCAGGACGACGATTGAGAGCTGAAGACACGACTCTCAGGCCAGGAGCCCCAGAGTTTCGGGCGCTTCTATGACGGTCAGCTGCCGCTCGGGGTCGGTTTCCTGGTGCACGAACTGGCTGATCAGGTCGGCGAGGGCTTGCCGGTCCTGTCCGGGGAGGCGCTGCAGGAGAGCGATCACGGGCTCCAGGACCTCCATCGTGGCCTCAGGCCTGATGGCGTCGTCGTCGCTGAGGTCAAGCCAGATGACGATCTCCGTGAGCGCTTTTGCGAGGGTGCGTTCGAGCGTGGTCATGATGGGCTCCTGGCCGGTCGTTGGAGGTTGTGATGCGTCCGGGACGGCTGCCATGGCGTGGAGGCGGCCCTGTTCAGCCTGCTGCCGGTTCGGTGAGCCGGGCTTACAGCTCGATGATCATCTGAGTGAGCAGGCTGGTGTTCTCGCGCCGGACCGTCTGCGGGCCGACCGTGTCGAGGCCGGCGACCTTGGTGATGCACTCGTCGGCGGCTTGGGCCATGGTGGCGAACTCCTTGCGGGCGATGGAGTGCGGGTTGGCGGCCTCGAAGGTGGTGGCGCGGTGCATGTCCTTGACCGACGTCATCGCCGCGCGCGCGGCCGACATGGCGTCGCGGGCGCTGAACTCGTCGCCGTGTCCGGATCGCATGTAGCGGGTGGTCCAGGCCCGCCGCCGACCGGCGTCGCGCCGGTCAGGGTCGGCTGAGGGCTGGAACCGTTCCAGGCGATCACCCCGGTTGGCCGCGATCACCCGGACGACCCGGACGGCCCGCCGCAGCCGGTGACCGTTCGGAAACTTGACGCCGGCGGCGATGTCGGCGTAGCTGACCTCGTGCCCGTGGTTGCAGCGCAGCCAGATCATCACGTCCGCGACGTCCTTCTCGGCCTGTGTGAAGTCCATCGCGTCGTGTTGTGGAGTCCGCCGGGATATCTCCCGGCCGCTCATAGCAGTCCGCCGTTCTCGTCCAGGAACGCCGCCAGCGCGGCGTCGTCCAGGGCGGAGCCGGTGGCCAGGTCCCGGACGGCGGCGATGGCTTCGGCGCGGTCGGCGGTGAATCGGATCTGCTGCTGAGGCGGCCATGCGGATCTCGGCCATGGCGTTGAAGACGACCATGGACGCCTCGGCCTCGGACCCGTGGCGGGCGGCGCGGGCTTCGGCGGCCAGCGACTCCCGCTCCTGGTGCAGGTCCCTGTCGTGCTCGCCGTCGTATTCGCTCTGCCGCTGGGCGGTGACGTCAGCGGCGGCCGCGCGGTCGGCCGCGTCGGCGGCGGCCTGGCGGGCATCGAACTCCGCCAGGGCCTCCCACACCGCCGTCCGGGTCGTCTCGTCGGCCAGCAGCGCGGTCTTGACCGCCTTCGGATGTTCGATCACGTAGGTGATGGCCGCGGGGCGGGTTCCAGAGCTGGCCGCCTCCCGCTCGATCCCCTTGCGCCGCTCGTTCGAGACGGCCCGGGCGTCGAAACTGCGGTAGTAGCCCTTCTCGCCGTAGAACGGATACTTCTTGACGTCGGGCAGTTCGACGTCCCGGTCCGGCTCCAAGGCCATCGCGTGGGGAACAACGCCTGTGTCAGCCAGGCGGGTTCCAGGCCCGCCAGAAGGCCAAGACTCGCTTGGCGCTGGTCCTGGCCTTGGAGGCGAACTCCCGGGCGCTGACGCGCCGGAAACGTTTCGTGGACTCTTGTTCGGATCCGACACCGTAAACCCGGCTGACCTCACCGCGGCCTGAGCGGGTCCCCCGGCGCCGGGTTCTTGCGCTGGGAGAACGTATTGGGCAGCACGGCCAACGTGCCTCAGAGCCTGCTGACAAAGGACTTTGGTGTCGAGGCTCAAGTCACGAGAGTGTCGAGGTGCGGTCATCATTGGGCCGTTGACCGGTGAACGGGAGCGGGCTCCCGGTAGCTGAGGTGTTGTCTAAGCAG
>NZ_BAABDQ010000080.1:0-21829 GCF_039539705.1 Nonomuraea rosea
TCCTTTCCCGGTAACGCGCACAGGGGGCCCCGGCGCCTGTTGCGCCGGGGCCCCGAAGAGTTCAACACCATCTACCGGCCATCGGCCGGCTTACCGTTGTGCGCAACCGCCGTGTCGGACGGCGGTGATGCGCGGATCGCGGATGCGTGACCGTAGACCACCTTCCTATCTGTGGAACTGCGGTACCCGAGCGGTGAGACTCAACCGGCACGGGCGATCCTGATGGCGTCAACACTCCCTTCATCTCTTCCGGACCACTTGTTCAACTTCGCCTGCGGCAGCGCGTCCACGATCTGGGCCCCTTGCCACTGCGCTGGCCCGTCACGTCCGACCTTCTGCCGTCAATCTTCTACTTCAGCCTGCTGCGGGCAGTTCGTCGTGTTGCCGATAACTGCTTGTGCTGCCCGGTGGATCCGTTCCTTGCGATGCGAGAAACGATAGTACGCACAGCAGCGAATGTCTACTACGGCCGGTGCAGATTTTCGGTATGGGACGACACCGCCTTCCGATCGGCTGCCGGATCCGCTCCACCCGCCGATGAGTCAGGCGCTGCGCTGCTCGCCCTATGGCTGACATGCGGAGGCGCCACAGCTCACGGCCTGGACGTTCCCGGGATGCTGTCGGCGATCATCATGCCGCTGGCAGAGGCAGCCATTTCCCGTGTTCGTGGCCTCGACGTCCCACGCCGACCTGGTCCTGGTTTCCCAGCAGAGAAGCCGGCAGGCCATCACCATCCTGGAGCGCAACGGTGATCACGCTGGCCGGAGAGGTTGACCTGGCCAGCGCCCCTGCCTTGCGCCAGTTCATCGCGATGTCCTTCAGAGGCCCGGTGACCAGCTGTTTTTCGACATGGCCAAGGTCGGTTTCGTGGACAGCAGCGGGCTGCGTGTGCTGCTGGACGCCTTCACCGTTACTCAGCAGCACGGCGGCGCCGTCCACCTGACCACGCTCGCGGGCGCGCCGGCCCGTCTGATCGAGATCACTCAGCTCGGTGAACATCTGCGCCCGCACACCTCTACCGCGATCGCGCCGGCGGCCATCATGACGGCGCCGGATCTGCCCCCTCCGTGGGTACCTCCACCGCAGAGAGTGACCGCCACCCGCGCGGCGGGAATGCGCGCCTTTAGCGGCCTGCGGGTCGGCGCTCAACTCATGCTCACGGCAAGCGGCTGGTCGGTATGGCCGGGATCGTGCCCCGTGGCGGCGGAGGTCAGCGGCACCAGCGCACCCGCTCTCAAGCCTTCCAAAAGCGCGCCCCGGCCAGGGGGTCAGACATCCTGCTGTTCCGCGAGCCGGTCCCGCTGGCGCTGACCGTAGGCCGCCTTGTGCACGGTCCCGTCGTCTTCGAGCCCGGAGCCGAAGGCGCCACCCACCATCGCGGTAGAGGTCAGGAACCAGGCCAGCGCCAGGTAGTCGGTGACGCCCGGCCGATGGTTCAGCGTCTCCGAGAGGGGGGCGGGGACCAGCACGAGCGCGCCGACCCCGATGAGCACCACGAACAGCACCGTGTACAGGCAGAGCACGCCCAGCGTGATGGTGATCAGGGTGACGGCGTTGTAGAGGCGGGCGCGGGCCTTGGGCACCCGGCCGCCGGGACGCTCCCACAGCTCGTGGTCGACGATGATCCACGCGGCGAGGGCGAGGATGGACAGCACCATGATCAGCGACTGCCGCCAGGTGTCCAGCGCGGTGGAGAGCTGCCAGGCGGTGTCGTTGATCACGCCGAACGCGGCGGTGGCGAACACGCCTGCCAGCGCCCGCGACAACGAGGTGAACAGCCGCCACGGGCGGTTGGCCCGCACCATGCCGGTGAGCAGGCGCGCCCGCCCGCGCAGACCGGGAATGACGTAGCGATCGGGTATCACCCGGCCGGGCTCGGCGTCTCCTTCCACTCTGCGGCCGATCGCGGGGACGCGGTCATGGCCGGCCGGTGGGAGGACGAGCAGGCCGACGACGTTCACCACGGCCTCCATGGTCCGGCCGGCCAGGTGAAAGGTGCCCAGGGCGGGCAACGACAGCAGGGCGATGCGGTCGCCGGTGCTGACCTCCGCGCTCACCGCGTCCAGGTCGAGCCGGCGAGGGAGGTCGGTGAGGAATACGGCGACGTCCCAGCCGGACTCGGGCAGGTGCGGGCGAACAGCAGTGGGCATGGCCGAGATGTCGACCTGCTCCTCTGCCGCCAGGGGAGCGGTGTACGTGCGCACCTGCCAGTCGAAGCCCGGGCCGAGCCGCTCGCGCAACCGGCCGGGCAGGTCGCGCACCATCCTCAAGGCCAGCTCGGTGGGCAGGTCAGGATCGGCGACCAGGGCGATGCGCATGTCCAGGCCCTACCCCGAGCAGATCGCCCTGACCAGGGGTTACCGGCTCAGGTCGGTGACGAGGTTGATGGCTACGGCCAGGATGCCGGTGCTGAAGAAGTAGGACAGCAGGGCGTGCGCGAGGGTGACCTTGCGGATATGCGTGCTGACCACATGGTTGTCGGTGACGCCGAAGGTCACGCCGATCGTGAACGCGAGGTAGGCGAAGTCGCTGTACGCCGGCGGATCCTCCTGTCTGAAGTCGATGCCGCCGTCCTCGTCCACGTAGTAGAGCCTGGCGTACTTGAAGGCGAACACCGTGTTCACCAGGCCCCACGACACGATGACCGTCACCATGCTCAGGATGACCAGGGCCGTCGTCAGCGGGGTGTGGCTGGCGGTGCGGACCAGGGCGAGCGCGACCGCCCCCAGGCTGGCGACCGCGCCGATCAGAACGCCGGTGTCGGTGGAGCGGGCGTCGCCCTCCTCCCTGGCCAGCCGCTTGGTGTCACGGTGATCCTTGGGCCAGCTGATCAGCCACACCCAGACCAGGCCCACCGTCGCGGCCACACCCCACCCGAGCAGCGGGGACAACTCGGGCACCCCCAGCCGCCAGGCGGCGGCCGCCGTGATGACCCCGGCCCCCAGAGACGTCAGCACGCGGCGCACCGACATGACCCGCGTCCCCGCGCGTCTCCTGGGCACAGATCTCACCGCTCCAGCATCCCAACGGCCGCTCGCAGGCACGGCATCCCGGCCGGTGTGTCGCCGATCGGGGATCAGACCGGCGGTCACTGCCGGATCAAGGCCAGGTCCTCCGGCATGGTGGACTTCACGTCCCCCCGCTCGCCGTGCGCAATGTGCTTCCTGGGCGCGTGCAAAGAATCCTTGACCAGGCCTTCCGCGAATCAGCAGCGGAAACCCTGCAGCTCTCGGCGGTGGGCGTCGGTCGAGGTTCAGCGCGGCGGGCGTGGGCCACCTCCTTTGCGGGGTAGTCGTCCCCGCCAGGAACGAAAGATCTTGTCGGGCATGGGATTCCCCGTTTCCTGTCGTGGCAGGCGCTCCGTGGGGGGAATCATGCGGGGACGCGATCGGGAATGGCGTCACGTCGAGGGCCTGCTGCAGAGGTTGCGGCGAGGTGGGAGCGGGACGCTGCTGGTGGACGGCGAGCCGGGGTCGGGGAAGAGCCGGCTGCTGGCCGAAGCCGTCGCCGAGGCGTCCGAACGCGGGATCGGGGTCGTGCACGGCCGGGTGGAGGAGCTGGGCGAGCTCGCTCCGTGCAGCATGTTGCTGGAGGCCCTCGACCTGCGGTCCGAGCCGGGAGGCGGCGACGGCTCCGCCCGCTTTGGCCCGCCGGTCCTGGAGCGGTTGCGGGTGGGCCTCGAGCGGCTGGCCATGGGGCCGCCGGTGCTGGCCGCGCTCGACGACCTGCAACGGGCGGACCCGGCGACGCTGAGGATGCTGCACACCCTGCACGACCTGCTGGCCAACAGGCCCATCAGCTGGCTGATGTTCCGGTCGACCGCGCCGAACGCGTGCCAGGCCGTGTCGCTGTTCGACATCCTGGAGCGGGAGGGGGCCGACAGGGTGACGCTCGCGCCGCTCTCACCCGCCGCGGTCACGGCGCTGACGGCGGACACGCTCGGGAGATCGCCCGACCTGGCGACGCGGGCGCTGGCGGCGACGGCCGGCGGCAACCCGCTGCTGATCACCGAGCTGTTCGCGGGGCTGCGCGAGGAAGGGCTGCTGGGGAGCATGGCGCAGGCCCGCGCACCCGGCCGGCTGCGGATCGTGGTGCGGGGCTGGGTCGATGCCCTGAGCGCGAAGGCCAAAAGCCTGGTGGAGATGATCGCTGTGCTTGGGCGTTCGCTGTCGCTGGAGCACGCCGCGGCGCTGCTCGACACCACACCGGCCGCGCTGCTCCCGGTCACGGAGGAGGCCACGGCCGCGGGCATCCTGATCGTGACCGAGCACGGCCTGGCCTTCCGTCACGAACTGGTCGCGGACATCGTCGCCGCGGGCATCCCGCCATCAATGCGGCAGACCCTGCTCGACCAGTCCGGCGTTCTCATGAGCGTCGAGAGGGCCGGGCCGGCTCGCCTGCTCACCGGCCCGGCCTCCACCGCCATAGACGCGGCGATCGCCAGCGGGCAACTGCATGAGGCCGAGGAGATGGTGCGAGGCCGGCTCGCCGAGCACGGCTCCGTGTACGGTTCGGCCGAACTGCGCTGCCTGCTGGCGGACACCATGTACCTGACGGGCCGGGGCGAGGAGGCGATCCACGAGGCCGAGACGGTGCTGGCGGTCCCGGGTCTGCCCGGCCACGTACGCGAGCGGGCGACCATGGTCCAGCTGTACGCGATGGCGCGCCTGCGGGACGACGGCACCGCGCGGGCGTACGCGCAGGAGGTCATCGACGGGAAGGACCGCTACGGTCCCGCGGCCAGGAGCGCCGCGCTGGTCGCCCTGGCCACCGCGGAGCGGCACGAGGGCAGGCTTTCCGGCGCGCTGGCCCTGGCGGAGAGCGCCGGCCGGCGCGCCGGCGCCGACTCGCCGAAGGAACGCCGCTACGAGGCCTGCCTGACCGCCGCCGGTGTGCTCGTCGACGTCCACCGGCTGGACGAGGCGCGGGTGATGCTCCGCCAGGCGCGCAAGGACATGTTCGGCCACGGCCATCTGGCCTGGGCCGCGGATGCCTCGGTGCTGGAGGCCCGCCTGGAGCTGCTCGCAGGCCGTTTCGACGACGCGGCCACCGAGGCGAGGCGAGCCCTGGACCTGGCCGGCGCGCTCAACACGCCGCTGTCGGTCGCGGCGGCCTGCGCGGTGCTCGCCGCCGTCGCGCTGCGGCGCGGTGACCTGCAGAGAGCGGCGCATCATCTCGGGGAACAGCCCGGGGGAGCGCCCGAGGCACGCTTGCGGCACGCCCTGCTGGCCGCGCAGGTCGGGGAGGCCCGCGACGGGCCGCGCAGCGCGATGGGGCTGCTCGCCGACCTGCCACGCCCGCTGCTGCTCACCATCGAACCCGCGGCCGGCCCCTGGATGGCCCGGGTCGCCCTGGCCGCCGACGATCTGGAGGCGGCCGAGTCCGTGGTCGCCGCCGCGGAGGCACTCGGCCGGGCCAACCATGAGTTTCCGACGTTGGGCGCCGCCGCGGCGCACGCCCGGGGCCTGCTCGACGGGGATCGCGACGCCCTCGCCCTTGCCGCAGGGCGGGCCGAGGACGTGTGGGCGCGGGCCTCCGCCGAGGAGGACCTCGGCAAGGTGCTCGCCGCCGCCGGGCAGCGCGCGGAGGCCGCGGAGAGCCTGGAGCGCGCCCTGGGCACGTACGACGACATCGGCTCGCTGAGGGACGCCGCGCGCATCCGCCGGAGGCTGCGCGGCATGGGGGTACGCCACCGGCACTGGAGCTACGCCGAACGCCCGGTCTCCGGCTGGGACAGCCTGACCGAGACCGAGCACACCGTCTCGTTGCTCGCGGCGGACGGCCGGACCAACCCGCAGATCGCCGAACAGATGTTCATCAGCGTGCACACGGTCGCGTTCCACCTGAGGCAGGTCTTCCGCAAGCTGAGCATCAGATCCCGGGTCGAGCTGGCGCGCCTGGCGGCGGAGCAGACACGGGACGGCTTCGGTCAGCCGCCCGGCGGAAGGCGCGTCTGAGCCGAGCCGGCACGGGGCCGCGGCGATGATTACCCACCTGGGGGATGTGGCCGCGAAAAGCGGTGGGCGAGGCTCGAAATGTAGGGAATCTCATTCAGGCGCCATCAGGAGATCCAGCTGGCACCGCGCACAGGGCGCCCCAGGGGAGATGTTCCGGCCCGCGAGATCGAAGACGGCTACGACAGACCGCGGTAGCGGCGCGAACAAGGACCAGATCGACGTCCCAGCTCTCGGGGCGAGAGCTGGGAGAACCCCGGACAGGACCTGACTCCGTCGCCGGCACATACGAGGTCTTCGAGCCGGAGCACGCGGCCAAGGCCCGCGGACTGCTCCGAGGAATGACCGGACAGAGCCCGAAAGGGAGTACAAGGGGGAGCGAGAAATGGCGAAGGCAGTCGGCATCGATCTCGGTACCACCAACTCGGTGATCGCCGCCACGGTGGACGGCCACCCCACGGTGATACCCAACGCCGAGGGCTCCCGGACGACACCGTCCGTGGTGGCATTCACCGACCAGGGCGAACGGCTGGTCGGCCAGCTGGCCCGCCGCCAGGCCATACTCAACCCGAAAGGAACGATCTATTCCGCCAAACGCTTCATCGGCCGCCGCTACGACGAAATCCAGAGCGAGCAGCACGCCGTCTCCTTCGACGTCGTGGAGGGGCCTCAGGGAGCCGTGCGCTTCCAGGTCGGTGACAAGCAGTACGCGCCGGAAGAGGTCTCGGCCCTCGTCCTGCGCAAACTCGTCGCGGACGCGGCGAAATACCTGGGCGAGAAGGTGACCGAGGCGGTCATCACCGTGCCGGCGTACTTCAACGACGCCCAGCGCCAGGCGACCAAGGACGCGGGGCGCATCGCGGGGCTCGAGGTTCTGCGGATCATCAACGAGCCGACGGCGGCGGCGCTCGCGTACGGGCTGGACAAGAAGTCCAACGAGACCGTGCTGGTCTTCGACCTGGGCGGCGGCACTTTCGACGTCAGCATCCTGGACATCGGCGAAGGCGTGGTCGAGGTCCGCGCCACCTCCGGGGACGGGCATCTCGGCGGCGACGACTTCGACCGCCGGATCGTCGACCACCTGGCCGACGAGTTCCAGCGGGACCAGGGCATCGACCTGCGCAACGACCCGCAGGCCCTGCAGCGCCTGTTCGAGGCGGCGGAGAAGGCCAAGGTCGAGCTCTCGGAGGTCACCCAGACCACGATCAGCCTGCCGTTCGTCACGGCGGACGCCTCGGGGCCGAAGCACCTCAACACCACACTCATGCGCTCCACGTTCGAGCAGATCACGGCCGACCTGGTCGAGCGCTGCATCGCTCCCGTCAAGCAGTCGATGGAGGACGCCAAGCTGAGGCCCGCGGACATCGACGAGGTGATCCTCGTCGGCGGGTCGACCCGGATGCCCGCCGTGCAGAATCTCGTGCGCCGGCTGACCGACGGCAAGGACCCCAACATGACGGTGAACCCGGACGAGGTCGTCGCCATCGGCGCGGCGGTCCAGGCCGGGATCATCAAGGGCGAGGTGCAGGACGTCGTCCTGCTCGACGTCACGCCCCTGTCGCTGGGCGTCGAGACCCTCGGCGGCCTCATGACCAAGGTCATCGAGCGCAACACGACGATCCCGGCGCGCCGTACCGAGGTCTTCAGCACGGCCGAGGACAACCAGAACGCCGTCGACATCGTCATCCTGCAAGGGGAGCGGGAGCGCGCCGCCGACAACCGGGTGCTCGGGCGCTTCCGGCTGGAGAACATCCGGCCTGCGCCGCGGGGGGTGCCGCAGATCGAGGTCACCTTCGACATCGACGCCAACGGCATCCTCAACGTCTCCGCCCGGGACAAGGACACCGGTGCCGAGCAGCGGATCACCATCAGCGAGAGCTCCAACCTGGACAAGCCGGAGATCGAGCGGATGGTCGCCGACGCCGAGCAGCACCGTACAGAGGACCTTCGACTGCGGGAGGCCATCGACGCGCGCAACGAGCTGGACTCGGTCGCCTACCAGGTGGAACGCCGTCTGGAGGAGCTCGGCGACGGCGTGCCCGTGCACGAGAAGGCGCGGGCGGAGCAGCTCGTCCAGGACTGCGCACGCTCAGCGGAGAGCTGCAGCAGGTCTATCACGGACTCGGGGCCGCCGCGGGTGGCGGGCCGAGCGTGCCGCCACAAGCCAGGACGGAAAACGCCCCCGGCGGCAGTGACGAGGACGTGATCGACGCCGAATTCACGACCTCGGAGCCCGAGTGACATGAACGAGCACAGACCCGAGACCCAGGACCAGGCCGGCACGGCGGGCGAGCAGGCGCCCGCGGAGACCGACGCGAAGCTGGCGGAGCTGGAGGACCGGTGGCTGCGCGCGGTCGCGGACCTGGACAACCTGCGCAAGCGCATCGCACGCGACGCCGAGCGGATCAGGGCCGAAGAGCGGTCCAAGGTGGCGGCCGAGTGGTTGCCCATCCTGGACAACCTGGAGCTCGCGCTGAGCCACGCCGTCCGCGGCGACGGGGGAGCGGACGCCGTCCTTGACGGGGTACGAGCGGTACGGGACCAGGCGGTCACCGTGCTCAACAAGCTCGGCTACCCCCGTCACGACGAGACCGGTGTGCCCTTCGACCCCGCCCGCCACGAGGCGGTGACGACAGTCGAACGGGCAGACGTCGATCCGGGCACCGTGGTGGAGGTGCTCAGGCCCGGCTACGGCGACGGAGAGCGGCAGCTCAGGCCGGCGATCGTGGCCGTCGCGAAGAAGGTGGAGTGATGGCCGAACGCCGGGACTTCTACGAGGTGCTCGGCGTCGACCGGAGCGCCGACGCCGACGAGATCCAGCGGGCCTACCGCAAGCTCGTGCGCGCCTACCACCCTGACGTCAACAAGGATCCCGGCGCCGAGGACAGGTTCAAGGAGATCGCGGAGGCCTACAGCGTGCTCTCCGACCCCGAGACGCGCCGCCGCTATGACGCGTTCGGACACGATTTCCGCCAGGTGCCGCCCGACGTCGATCCCGCGGACTGGGCCCGCGCGCGCAGCCGAGCGGGCGCGGGTGCGCGGGCCGGTGCGGGGGCCGGCGCCGGGGGCGGCCGGTGGCGCTCGACCGGCGCCGAGGGCTTCGGCTTCGGCGCGGACGAGGGCGTCGACCTGGAGGACCTGCTCGGCGGCATGTTCGGTGGCCGGGGCAGACGGCAGTGGGGGCCGGTGCCCGGCGCCGACCAGGAGGCGGAGCTGACGCTGACCGTGGAGGAGGCGTATCACGGCGGGCGCCGCAGCATCACGCTGCCCGGTGGCAGGCGGCTGGACGTCACGATCCCGCCCGGTGTCACGAACGGGCAGCGGATCAGGCTCGCCGGCCAGGGCGGGCACGGCAGTGAGGGAGCCCAGCCGGGTGACCTCCACCTGATCGTGCGGATCGCCGACCATCCCCGCTACCGAGTGGAGGGCCGCGACATCTACGCCCCGCTGCCCCTGGCTCCCTGGGAGGCGGCGCTCGGTGCCACGGTCGCCGTGGACACGCCGGGCGGCGAGGCGAAGGTGAAGGTGCCGCCGGGCACATCCACGGGCCGCCGCCTGCGCCTGAAAGGACGCGGCATGCCCGGTCCGCGCGGGGCGGCGGGCGACTTCTACGCCGAGTCCCGGATCATGGTGCCGCCCAGGCTCAGCGACGAGGAGCGGCGCCTGTTCGAGCAGCTCGCCGCCGTCTCGCACTACGACCCGAGGAGGCGCTCATGAGCTACGCGCTCGTCCGCCAGGTCCGGCTCGACCTGGACGCGTACGCGCGGGCCACCGGTCTGCACCCGCAGGCCGTACGCCGGCTGGTGGCGCTCGGCCTGCTGGAGCCGGTCAGGAACGCCAGGGGTGAGCTGTGCTTCACGCCCGCCCAGGTGACGGCGGCGGCACGCATCCAGCGGTTGCACGAGGGACTGTCCATCAACTACGCCGCGATCGGCGTGGTGATCGACCTCCTCGACCGGATCGGGGAGCTGGAGGCCGCCCTGCGCGACCTCCCACGACCACGCTAGGGGGCTGGAGTGGACCCGAACAGAATGACGCAGAAGTCGCAGGAAGCCCTGCACGACGCCCAGACCAAAGCCTTGCGCTTCGGCCACACCGAGGTCGACGGCGAACACCTTCTGCTGGCCCTGCTCGACCAGCCCGAGGGGCTGGCGACCAGGCTGCTGGAGCAGGCCGGCGCCGATCCACAGCGCCTGCACGCCGAGCTGGAGGACGAGCTGTCGCGACGGCCCAAGGTCAGCGGTCCGGGTGCCGCGCCCGGGCAGGTGTTCCTCACCCAGCGCCTGTCGCGGCTGCTCGACGCCGCCGACCGGGAGGCACGCCGGCTCAAGGACGAGTACGTCTCCGTCGAGCACCTGCTGCTGGCCCTCATCGAGGAGGGGTCCACGACCGCGTCCGGACGTCTGATGCACGGCCAGGGCCTGAGCAGGGATCGGTTCCTGGAGGCGCTCACGGCTGTGCGGGGCAATCAGCGCGTCACCTCGGCCATGCCGGAGGTGGCCTACGAGGCGCTGGAGAAGTACGGGCGCGACCTGGTCGCCGACGCCCGGGCGGACAAGCTCGACCCGGTGATCGGGCGCGACTCGGAGATCCGGCGGGTGATCCAGATCCTCTCCCGCAAGACCAAGAACAACCCGGTCCTGATCGGCGATCCCGGAGTCGGCAAGACGGCCGTCGTCGAGGGGCTCGCCCAGCGCATCGTCCGCGGAGATGTCCCCGAGGGACTGCGTGACAAGACCGTCTTCAGCCTGGACATGGGCTCGCTCGTGGCCGGCGCCAAGTACCGCGGAGAGTTCGAGGAACGCCTCAAGGCCGTGCTGAACGAGGTGAAGGCGGCCGAGGGGCGGATCCTGCTGTTCGTGGACGAGCTGCACACGGTGGTCGGAGCCGGGGCGACCGAGGGCGCCATGGACGCCGGCAACATGCTCAAGCCGATGCTGGCCCGCGGCGAGCTGCACATGATCGGCGCGACCACGGTGGACGAGTACCGCAAGCACATCGAGAAGGATGCCGCCCTGGAGCGCAGGTTCCAGCCGGTGCTGATCGACGAGCCCTCGATCGAGGACACCATCTCGATCCTGCGCGGCCTGCGTGAACGCCTGGAGGTCTTCCACGGCGTGAAGATCCAGGACGGCGCGCTCGTCGCCGCCGTGACGCTGAGCCACCGCTACATCTCCGACCGGTTCCTGCCGGACAAGGCGATCGACCTGGTGGACGAGGCGTGCGCGATGATCCGGACGGAGATCGACTCCATGCCGGCCGAGCTGGACGCGCTGACCAGGCGGGTGATGCGGCTGGAGATCGAGGAGGCCGCGCTGGCCAAGGAGGACGACGCGGCGAGCCGGCAGCGTCTTGCCGAGCTGCGCGAGGAACTGGCGGGCACGCGGGCCGAGGCCGAGGCGATGCGGGCACAGTGGGAGGCCGAGCGCTCGGCCCTGCGCAAGGTCCAGAGCCTGCGGCAGGAGATCGAGGCCGTGCGGCGGGAGGCCGAGCAGGCCGAACGCGACTACGACCTCAACCGTGCCGCCGAGCTGCGCCACGGCAGGCTGCCCGAGCTGGAGCGCCGCCTGCACGCCGAGGAGGAGCGGCTGGGCACCCGGCAGAACGGCCACCGGCTGCTGCGCGAGGTGGTGACCGAAAGGGAGATCGCGGACATCGTCTCCCGCTGGACCGGCATCCCGGTGGCACGGCTGCAGGAGGCCGAGCGGGACAAGCTGCTCAAGCTCGACCAGATCCTGCACGAGCGCGTCGTCGGCCAGGAGGAGGCCGTGCGGCTCGTGGCCGACGCCATCATCCGGGCCCGCTCGGGCATCAAGGACCCCAAGCGTCCCATCGGGTCGTTCCTCTTCCTCGGGCCGACCGGCGTCGGCAAGACGGAGCTGGCCAGGTCCCTCGCGGAGGCCCTGTTCGACACCGAGGACAACATGGTCCGCATCGACATGAGCGAGTACCAGGAACGCCACACGGTCAGCCGTCTCGTCGGCGCCCCTCCCGGCTATGTCGGCTACGAGGAGGGCGGGCAGCTCACGGAGGCGGTGCGGCGCAAGCCGTACTCGGTGGTGCTCTTCGACGAGATCGAGAAGGCCCACGCGGACGTCTTCAACGCGCTGCTGCAGGTCCTGGACGACGGCCGGCTGACCGACGCGCAGGGCCGCACGGTCGACTTCCGCAACACCGTGATCATCATGACCTCGAACATCGGCTCCCAGCACCTGCTCGACGGGATCACCTCCGACGGCGAGATCAAGCCCGAGGCCCACGACGGCGTGATGGCAGAGCTGCGCCGGCACTTCCGGCCCGAGTTCCTCAACAGGATCGACGACATCGTGCTGTTCAAGCCGCTGACCGAGGCGGAGATCGAGCGGATCGTCGAGCTGATGTTCACCGACATCAGGCAGCGGCTGGCCGACCGGCGGCTCACCCTGGAGGTCACCGAGGAGGCCCGCAAGCTCATCGCCAACCAGGGGTACGACCCCGTCTACGGCGCCCGGCCGCTGCGCCGGTTCATCGCCCGCGAGGTCGAGACCAGGATCGGCCGGGCCCTGCTCGCCGGAGACGTCCCCGACGGCTCGACCATCGTGGTCGGCGCCGACAAGGGCGAGCTGAACGTCACCTTCTACAGCCCGGGGAGCTGACATGCACACCATGCGCTGCGCCAACTGCGGCCGGCCGAACAAGGTCCCGGACGCCGCCTCGGGCACGCCCCGCTGCGGCAACTGCCACCAGCCGCTGCCGTGGATCGCCGAGGCCGGCGACGACACCTTCGCGGAGGTCGCCGAACGGGCCGACCTGCCGGTCCTCGTCGACTTCTGGGCGGAATGGTGCGGGCCGTGCCGGATGGTCACGCCCGCGCTCGAACAAGTCGCCCAACAGCTGGCGGGACGCGTGAAGCTCGTCAAGGTCGATGTGGACCGGTCCCCGGCCCTCTCGCAGCGCTTCACGATCACGGCCGTCCCGACGCTCATGATGCTCAACGAGGGCCGCGTCGTGGCTCAGCGCGCCGGCGCGGCCCCGGCGCCCCAGCTGCGCGAATGGGTCGAGGACGCGCTGAGGACGCCGTCATGACGCAGTCGCCGGCCACCCTGCCCGAGACACCGGACCTGTACGGGGCCTATCCCCGGCTGGACGAGCGGCGCATCGCGAACCTGTCGCAGTGCGGCGAGCGCAGGCCCGTGCCGCCCGGCGAGATCCTCTACCGGGAGGGCGAGCCGGTCGGCGAGTTCATCGTGATCCTGCGCGGCAAGGTGGCCATGGTCGAGGGGTATCGCAGCGGGGAGGAACGCACGATCGCCGTCCACGGCCCCGGGCGTTTCCTCGGCGAGCTGGGCCTGCTCACCGGCCAGGCCGGGTTCCTGACCGCGCTCGTGCGGGAGCCCGGCGAGATCCTGGCCGTCGGGGCCGACCAGGTGCGCACGCTGGTGGCCGGTGACCCGGAGTTCGGGGACCTCATCCTGCGGGCCTACCTGACCCGCCGTATTCTGCTGATCGGCATGGACGCCGGGTTCCGTATCATCGGCTCCCGCTACTCGCCCGACGCCCGCCGGCTGCGCGAGTTCGCCGCCCGTAACAGGCTCCCGCACCGCTGGATCGACCTGGAGGAGGACGAGGAGGCGGAGGCGTTGCTGCGCCAGCTCGGCATCTCCCCGCAGGAGACGCCGGTCGTGATCTGGCACGGAGACCAGGTGCTGCGCAACCCGACCGTCGCCACGCTGGCCAAGGCCATCGGCCTGCCCGTGCCGCGGCCCGGCGACGGCGTGTGCGACCTGATCGTCGTGGGCGCGGGCCCCGCGGGCCTGGCCGCGAGCGTGTACGGGGCATCGGAGGGCTTGACCACGGTCGTGCTCGACGCGGTCGCCGCCGGCGGCCAGGCGAGCACCTCCTCCCGCATCGACAACTATCTCGGCTTCCCGTCGGGCATCTCGGGCGCCGAGCTCGCCGAACGCGCCGTTCTTCAGGCGGCCAAGTTCGGGGCCCGGCTGACCGTACCGGCCGAGGCGAGCGGGCTGGAGGCCGGCGACGGCCACTACAGCGTGCTCGTCGAGGGCGGGCCCGCCGTGCGGGGCCACGCCGTGCTCATCGCCACCGGCGCCCGCTACCGCAAACTCGACGTTCCCGACCTGGAGAAGTACGAAGGCTGCGGCGTCTACTACGCGGCGACGCCGTTCGAGCTGCGCATGTGCCGGCAGGCGCCGGTGGTCATCGTCGGCGGCGGCAACTCCGCAGGCCAGGCGGCACTATACCTGGCCAGGAACGCCTCGTCGGTGCGCATGCTCGTCCGCGGCGATGGTCTCGGCGAGAGCATGTCCCGCTACCTCACCGACGCGATCGGCCGGACGCCCGGCATCGAGATCATGTTCCATACCGAGGTACGCGAACTGCTCGGCGACGGCTCCCTGCGGGCCGTGCGCGCCCAGGACAACCAGACGGGGCAGTCCATCGAGATCGAGACCAATGCGATGTTCGTGTTCATCGGCGCGGATCCGCACACCGGCTGGCTGGCGGGCGCCGTCGCGCTGGACGACCGGGGCTTCGTCGTCACGGGGGAGGGCAGGTCGTCGCACTGGGAGTCCCTTTCCCTGGAGACCGGGCGGCCCGGCGTGTTCGCCGTGGGGGACGTCCGCAGCGGGTCGGTCAAACGGGTCGCGTCCGCGGTCGGGGAGGGCGCCATGGCCGTACGCCAGCTGCACGAAAGGTTCACCATGACAGGGAATCGACAGGGAGGACGGTGATTTCGATGCCCGTGATCGTGGTTTCCAGGTTGGAGCGCAGCGTGCGGACGGGGGGACCTCGCGCGCTCGCCCCGCCCTCGCTCTACTCCGTGTCCCCCTCGGGACCGGGGGCGGGGCGGGTGAGGCGGACCATCGCTCGGTACAGGGCGGTGGGCGCGGGGGCCGGCTCCAGCGGAGGCAGGTCGGTGCCGGGGGCGGCGTAGGCGCGCAGCATCTGGCCGACCAGGCGGCGCCAGGCGCCGGGGGCGGCGTCCGCGGTGGCGGCGATGACGCCGGCGTTGGCCATCAGCAAGATGGGCATGTCCCGGTCGGTGAAGTCCTCGCGCAGGTGGCCGGTGGCTTTGGCCCGGGCGATGAGGTCGAGGAAGCCGTGGTAGGCCTCGGCGCGGCGCTCCTCCAGGGCTTTGGCGGCGGGGAAGGTCATGGCCAGCACTTCGGCGAAGCCGCGGTCGGCGGCTTGCATGGCGCAGACGGCCTGGACGTAGCCGGTGAAGCCGTGCCAGGGGTCGGGATCGGTCAGTGCCTCGGCGACGGCGGCGGCGTAGGCGTCCATGCGGTCGGCGAAGACGGCGTTGATGAGTTCTTCGCGGGTGGCGAAGCGGCGCGAGAGGGTGGCCTTGCCGACGCCGGCGGCGCGGGCGATGCACGCCATGGACACGCCGAGGCCGTGGCTGGCGTACAGGCGGCGGGCGGCGGCCAGGATGCGTTCGCGATTGCGTTCGGCGTCGGAGCGCAGTCCCGGTCCGGGTTGCTCGCCGGAAGGCTCGGGGGCGTCGGCGGGAAGATCCATGCCTCCACTCTACCCAAGTGGAACAACCTGCCCACTTCTGTTGTTACGCTGGCACCACAAAACGGGTAGCCCGTTCCACTTTCAGAGAGGTGTAGCTCATGCGTGCCGTAACGCTGAACTCCGTCCCCGAGACCCCGGCCTTGGCCGACCTCCTCACCCCACAGCCTGAGGCCGGGGAGGTGCTGGTGAAGGTGGCCGGCTCCTCGATCAACGGCTTCGACGCCGCCACCGCGGCCGGCTACCTGCAAGGGGCGATGGAGCACCGCTTCCCGCTGGTGGTGGGCAAGGACTTCGCCGGCACCGTCGAGGCGCTCGGCGAGGGCGCTGAAGGGTTCACGATCGGGCAGGCGGTCTTCGGCGTGGTGATGAAGCCGTTCCTGGGCACCGGCTCACTCGCCCAATACGTCACCGTGCCCGCCGCCTACGGCATCGCCCCCATCCCGCAGGGCCTGGACGTTCAGCAGGCCGGCGCCCTGGGCCTGGCCGGCACCGCAGCGCTGGACAGCCTCACCGCCGTCGCCCCGGCCGAGGGCGAGACGGTGCTGGTCTCCGGCGCCACCGGCGGCGTGGGCGCACTGGCCGTGCAGCTGGCCGCCGCCCGCGGCGCCCGTGTGATCGCCACCGCTCGTCCCGGCGCCGAAGCCGACTTCGTCACCGGCCTCACCGACGCCACGATTCACGTTGTGGACTACAGCGGCGACCTGCCGGCCCAGGTCCGCGCGCTCGCCCCGGAAGGGGTGGATGCCGTGCTGCACCTGGCGGGGGACGGCGTCCAGCTCGCGGGCCTGCTGCGTCCGGGCGGCCGCCTGGCCTCCACCCTCGGGCTGACCGCCGACGCCGTCGAGAGTTCCGGCGTCACCGTCCACACGATCATGGCCGACGCCAATGCGCAGACCCTGACCGCCCTGGCCGGCCAGGCCGCCTCGGGCGCGCTGCGCGTCCCGGTCACCGCCACCTACCCGCTGGAGCAGGCACCCGAGGCGTTCGCCGCCTTCGGCGCCGGGGCGCTCGGCAAGCTCGCCGTCACCTGCTCCTGACCTGGCCCAACCCCGTCCATCACCACGAAAGAGATCTGATCATGCCCACCATCGCCATCGTCGGCGCAGGCCCCGGCATGGGCCTGGCCATCGCCCGCACCTTCGGCAGCCGTGGCTTCGACGTCGCTCTCATCGCCCGTACCAAGGACAGGCTGCGGACGCTGGCCGATCGGCTCGGCCGCGAGGGCATCACCGCCGAGGCGTTCCCCGCCGACGTGCTGGACCGCCCCGCCCTGGCCGCCGCCCTTGACGCGGCGGCCGAGCGGCTCGGCGGCATCGACGTGCTGGAGTACTCCCCGGCGCCGCACTCGCCGGTGCCCGGCCTCACCACGGCCGTCCCCACCGAGGTCACGGCAGACAACCTGCAGCCGCAGATCGAATACACCGTCTACGGCGCGCTGGCCGCCGCCCACGCGGTGCTGCCCGCCATGCGGCAGGCCGGCGCCGGCACGCTGCTGTTCACCACCGGCGGCGGCTCGGTGCGCCCGATCCCGATGCTCGGCAATGTCAACGCCGCCGCCGCGGCGCTGCGCAACTGGGTGATCAACCTGCACAACGAGCTGGCCGGCAGCGGCGTGTACGCGGCACACGTGGCGATCGGCACCTGGATCGGCGAGGGCGGCCCCGAAGGCATCCCCGCGGCCACGCCCGAGCAGATCGCCCCTCTGTACTGGAATCTGTACGAGCGCCGCGACCAGCCCGAGCTGGTCTTCAACGGCTGACGCGGCCGGCCGCATCCCTGCCGGACGGGAGCGCCGCGCGCCGGGCTCCCTCCCACCCCCTACCGTCAAGGAGATTCTCGATGAACGTCGTCCTGTGGATTGTGCAGGCCGTGCTGGCCGCCATGTTCGGCATGGCCGGAGTGATGAAGTCCACCCAGCCCAAGGACGAACTCGCCGCCAAGCTGCCGTGGGTGGAGGACTTCTCCGCCGGCACCGTCCGCCTCATCGGCGTCGCCGAACTGGCAGGCGCGCTCGGGCTGATCCTGCCCGCGCTCACCGGCATCGCGCCCGTCCTGACCCCGCTGGCCGCGACCGGCCTGGCCGTGGTGATGGTGCTGGCCGCGCTCACTCACGCCCGCCGCAAGGAACCGGCCGCGATCGCCTTCAACGCGGTCCTGTTCCTGCTGGCCGCGTTCGTCGCCTGGGGCCGCTTCGGCCCCTACGGCTTCTGAGCCCGCGACCCCAACCAGGGGGCCGGCAGCTGGTAGACGGGCACATTGCCGACGGCCTCCAGGACCACATGGGTGCCGTGCCCGCCGGTGAGCTCGCGCACCGCCTCGATGCCTTCCTCGCCGCGGGCGGAGACGACGTCGGTGGCGCCGAAGGCCCGACCCCGGATCGGGTCAGCTTCGGCCGAGCATTTCGGCAGTGAGGATATTGCCGCCCAGGCCCCAGCCGCCGTCCGGAATCTCCTCCAGCAGAACCAGGGTGGTGGCGCGGGCTCGTTCTCCATAGACGTCGGCATAGGCGTCGGTGACGGCGTCGATAAGCCTCTTCTTGGACTCGGGGGTCAGGGTGTCGGCAGGCACCTTGAGGTTGGCGTATGGCATGCCGGTTTCCTTTCGTGGTGGGAATTGGTAGGTGGTGACAGGAGGTTCGCGATGCCGGCGTGGTGGTAGAACCCGGCACGGATGCGGTCGGCGACGATCGAGTGGGATCAGGCGGTCGGGCGCGCGCGGAGCTCGCCGTCCGGCCTCTCGTACGCCCTCTTCCAGGTGGCCCCGCTGCGTCCCGGGAGGTTGGAGGCTCTCGTGACGGCATTGACCTGTCGCGTGCCGGTCATCAGATGATTCCGCCGTTCGCGCGTATGACCTGCCCGTTGACCCAGTGCCCCGCCGGGCTCGCCAGAAAGGCGACGACCTCGGCGATGTCCTCGGGGGTACCGAGCCGCTCCAGCGGCGGCTGCTTGGCGAGCCGTTCGATGGTGGCCTCGTCCTTGCCGTCGAGGAACAGCTCGGTTGCGGTCGGGCCGGGCGCGACCGCGTTGACCGTGATGTCCCGCCCGCGCAGCTCGCGGGCGAGCACGAGCGTCATCGCCTCGACGGCCGCCTTGCTGGCGGCGTACGCCCCGTAGCTCGGGAACTGCAGACCGACCACAGAGGTGGAAAGGGTGATGATCGCGCCACCAGGGCGCACGCGCCGCGCGGCCTCCCGCGCCATGACGAAGGCGCCGCGAATGTTGGTGCGGTGCAGTGCGTCCAGATCGTCGAGGTCGAGTTCGGCGATGGGGGACAGCGACAGCCGCCCTGCTGAGTTGACGACCACATCGACCCCGCCGAAGGTCTTCTCCGTCGTGTCGAACATCGCCGCGACGGCGTCCTCGTCCGCCACGTCGGCCTGAACCGGGATCGCCCGGCCGCCGGACGCCGTGATCTTCTCGGCCACCTGCGCCGCGGCGGAGGCCGACCCTTGGAATCCAACCGCGACCGGGCAGCCTCGGGCCGCCAACGCCATCGCGATCGCCTTGCCTATCCCGCGAGAGCCGCCGCTGACGACGGCGACAGGTTGATCACTCACGAAAGCTCCCGTGTCTATCCTCGATACGGTATTTACATATCGATGTTACGGATGACTTTAGCACGAATCCGTATCACTGCTATCGACTGGCAGTAGCATTGATTCCATGGCAGCGACAGACCCGCTTCGCACGGCGATGATCGAAGCCGCGGTGCGGCAACTGGCGATGTCCGCGAACCACGAGATCGCCACGCGTACGGTCTGCGAGGCGGTCGGCGTGAGCCAGCCCGTGCTCTACCGGTTGTTCGGTGACAAGCACGGGCTTCTCGACGCCGTCGCCGACCACGGGTACGAGCGGTACGCCGCGATCAAGGCCGCTCAGGAGCGGACGCACGATCCGGTTGCCGATCTTCACGCCGGCTGGGACGGTCACATGGCGTTCGCGAAGGAGAACCCGGCCCTCTACCAGCTCATGTTCACTCCCCGGCCGTGGTCCTGCTCAACGGCGCGAGATCGCGTGATGGCCCTGCTGGTGGCGGCGCTCACCCGGTGCGCGGCGGCGGGCTCGTTGATGGTCGCGCCGCAGACCGCCGCTCAACTCATCCTGTCGGCGAACGTCGGGACCGCCCTTGACCACATCTCCAGACCGGCCCTGTTCGATGACCCCGCACTGTCCAACCGCATGCGAGACGCCGTATTTTCGCACGTACTCACCGAAACGACCGTGCAGAACGACGCCGACCCCGTGCACACCGCCGCACTACGCCTTCACGCGCAACTCGATCTCGTCGGGACCGAGGCTCTCGAACCGGTCGAGACCGCCCTTCTGCGGCGATGGCTCGAACGCATCACGCAACACACCCGAGGATGACAACCTCACAGCCACACTCGCGGTACGTCCTGCGCGAGGCCGAATCAAGCCGGGCCGGCGCCACATGGTCACCAAGCTGTCTCGTAGCTCAGATCGATTCTGGCGGAGGCTCGTCGGCCGGGACCAGCCGGCCTCGTGCGCCAGGCGAACCGCGATCTCGAGGCCGTCCACCTTCAGAGCGAGCAGACCTCGCGATATGGCACGCCTTTCAGGTACCGGCTCCACTCCTGCAGGCTCATGGTGCGACCGGCACGCTTACACACGAGCTCGGCGATGCGGTCCCCGTCGACCGGAATCTGAGTAATGGTCCCTGATCGATTGCCCGAGACGTACAGCGCGTGGTCGTCGGCGCTGAACGCCAGCAGGTCGAAGATCTCGATGGGGTACGAGCCGAGCCGCTGCCGTGAGCCGACGTCCCAGATCTGGACGGTGTACACATCGTCGAACGTCTCCCCGATGGATCTGCTGATCAAGGCGAGGAGAGCGCCGTCATGGCTGAACAGCACAGCTTCGACCTGGGCGTTGCTCGCCACGCGCAGGGCGGGAGACAGCTCGGCGCCCTTCGCGATGTCCCACAGCTCGACCGTGGTGGAGCCGAGGGCCAGGAGTGGCGCTGTGGGGCTGACCGCGATGGCCGCCCCCGCTCCGTGGAAGCCCGGGCCGACGACCTTGCCGGTGAGCAGCTCGAGCACCTTACCCGTGCTGCTCACCACCGCCGTACCGTCGCGAGTCGAGACGATGGTCCCCGTGGCGGTGTTGAGCGGGCGCCGGGAGAGCACGCGGCCGCTGTCGGCGGCCAGCACGATCAGCTCGTTACGCGCGTCCCGCTCGCTCAGCTCCTTGAGTGACAGCACCAGCTTGCCGCCATCGGGGGTGAACGCCCGCGACAGCACGACCTGCGTCTTCGGAACGGGATGGCGCCACAGCCGCGTGCCCGTGGCCACGTCCCAGGCGGAGACCGCCGAGTCCGCCCCGATGGCGGCCAGCCTCTTGCCCGCCGGGTCGAACAGCTCGTCGGTGCTGCCCTCGCTGCCCGTCATCGGCACGCCCAGGCCGCGCGCATCGCCCACGCGTACGGGGCCGCCGTCCTTCGTGGCGGCGATCAAGCGGCCGTCCTGGCTGAATGCGCCGACCGCGTACCCGCCCGGCAGCCTGCGGGAAGAGACGCGGGAGCCGAGGTCGATGGTGATGATCGAGTTCTCGAGCAGATAGCGGATGGTCTTGCCGTCGGGGTCCAGCCAGGCCTCGTCGAGCTCGCCCTCCGCCTGGTAGGTGGAGAGCTCGTCGCCTTTCTGCGCGTCCCACAGGTGGAGCGTTCTTCCCTCGACGGCCAGCAATCTGCCGCCGTCGCGGCTGACCTGCAGTCTCGCGTTCCTGAAGTCCTCCGAAGCCGAGTCCTGCCAGAACGGTCGATCTTCGTCGGGCAGTCTCGTGGCGGTGCGCAGGTCCCACGCCTCGATGTCGCCGTCCGCGCACAGCAGCCGCCGGCTGTCCGGCGTGAACGCCACCACGGTGCCGCATTTCTTCGGCATCCGGGTGTCCACGGTGAGGTCGGGAAGGCGGATCACCTTCAGCCCGCGCTGGTTGAGCCCGATCCCCGCGATGTAGGCGCCGGAAGGGGCGATCGCCGGAGCGTGGTCCGCCTCCAGCTCCGGCGTGTAGGACCTGCCCGTCCTGGTGTCCCACAAGAACTCCAACGTGTCTTCCCGCATCACCGCGACCAGGCTCTCGTGCCCGTCGAAGGCCACGTGTACGCCTGGGGTGCCTGCGCCCACGCGGTGCTCGTACAGCTTCTTGCCCGTCATGGTGTCCCAGGAGTACGCCCTGTCCCTGCTGACGATCACCAGTGTCTTGCCGCTCGGGCTGAGTGCCCGTGTACAAACTGATTCCCGCGCTTGCTGCATGGAGTCGATATCGGGCAAAACTGTGACGTAGGGCGAATCGCCTGCGACATAAAGTGACCTTCCGGTAGCAACGGTGGTTATCCAA
>NZ_BAABDQ010000081.1:0-19966 GCF_039539705.1 Nonomuraea rosea
CCGCCACGGCCGCCGCGGCGGCGACGGCCGCGGACCGGCCGGCCAGCGCCACGCCGCCGAGCAGCCGCAGCAGCGCCTCGCGCAGCTCCTCCGCCACCTGGCGTACGGCGGCGCGCACGCCGCCCGGCGCGACCACCTCGTCGGGCGGCCCGAAGGCGCTCACCCTGCGCAGGTACAGCGGGTTTCCCCTGGTGATCCGGTGCAGGGTCTCCAGCAGCCCGGCTCTGAGCCGCTCGTGGGCGTGCAGATCGAGGAACGCCGCCGTCTCCGTCACGGTGAACGGCCCCAGCCGCACGACCAGGGCGGCCTCGTCGAGCAGGCCGACGTCGTCGCGGCAGGCCAGGATCAGCACCAGAGGGGTCGCGGGCAGCGCGCGGGCCAGGAACCTGGCCAGCAGCAGCGTGCCGGAGTCGGCGGCGTGCGCGTCGTCGAGCACGATGAGCGCGGGCGCGCCGCTCCTGCGCAGGGCCTGCGCGACGGCGGTGAAGCCGGAGAACCGCTCCGACAGCAGCAGGTCGTCGGCGCTGGGGCCGTCCAGGAGGCGCAGGATCTCGGGCCACGGCCACAGGGGCGGGGCGTCGGTGCCGGGCCAGCAGCAGCTCATGGCCACCCGCCAGCCGTCGTCCGCGGCCATGGCGGCGATGCGCCGGCAGAGCGTCGTCTTGCCGATGCCGGCCTCTCCGGTGACCACGATCAGGCGGCTGGCGCCGGCCGCCGCCTCGGCGACGACCTGGGCGACCTGGCGCAGCTCTCGCTCACGGCCGACGAATGTGGTGACGCCGGCCGCTGACGCGTCGTTGCCCGCCCCGGTCATGCTCCGATGGAACATCATCTACGGCGGCCGCTCCACGTACTTTTGCCCGGTTTAGGGGGTACGTCCTGGAGCCCGGGACGTCAGGGCCAGGTCTTCGCCTCGGCCTCGAAGACCTCCCGCTCGCTCTCCACGGGCAGCACGCACATCAGATGCCCGCCGGGAGCGCGCAGCACCCGGCACTCCAGCCACCGCGACACCTCGGTGGCCCCGAGCGCCAGCAGCCGCGCGGTCTCGGCCTCGATGTCATCGGTCTCGATGTCGAGGTGGAAGCGAGGGGCGTCGTCCACCGCCTGGACCGCCATGACGACCCCCGGCAGCGCCCCGTGCAGCGAGGTGAACTGCTCGTAGGAGGGAAGAGGGCTGGCGGTGGCCCCGAGTGCGGCCGCCCAGAAGGCCGCCGCCTGGGGCGCTTCCTCCGCGGGCGTGTCGATCAAGAAGGCGTAGACGCGGCTGCGGTGCATGACGATCACCCTAATGCGGCGGCGATCACCTCCGCGGTGGGGTCGTGCTCGGCGCGCTCGCCGCCGGGCGGGCCCGCCCGGCGGGCCGTGCTCTCGGCGCGCTGGAGGCTCCCGCGCCAGCCCGCGACGATCCGTTCGGCCAGTTCCATGGTCAGTTTGGCCATCGTCTTCGTCATCCCTTCTCCTTTGCGCGCTCCGGATGCTGCCAGCAGGCATGGCGAAACCGTTGCAGAAACCCCGTCCGGAGAAGTCAGCCCGTGTGGCGATATGTCGCCCTGTGCGTAGTTTTGGTGGCGCTGTGTGCATAGAGCACTGCGGAGCGGGTAGCGCCGTTGCATTGGCTCCTCGGAGGAGGAAACCGTGGACATCAACATAGGCCAGGGCATCACCGACGCCTGGCGGCAGATAGCGACGTTCGTTCCGAAGCTGATCGCGTTCCTGGTCGTGCTCGTCATCGGCTGGCTCGTGGCCAAGGCACTGGCGAAGATCGTCGACAAGGTGCTCGAACGGGTCGGCTTCGACCGCGCGGTGGAGCGCAGCGGTGTGCGGCGCTGGCTGGAACGCAGCAGGTACGACGCCAGCACCCTGCTGGCCAAGCTCGTCTTCTATGCGATCCTGCTGATCACCCTGCAGATAGCCTTCAGCGTCTTCGGGCCGAACCCCATCTCGGCGCTCCTGACCGGCGTGGTGGCGTGGCTGCCCAAGGCCGTGGTCGCCATCGTGATCATCGTGGTGGCCGGCGCCGTGGCCAAGGCCGTCAGGGACGTCCTCGACGGAGCGCTCGGCGGGCTCTCCTACGGCCGCTGGCTGGCGACGGCCGCGTCGGTGTTCATCTGGGCGCTGGGCATCATCGCGGCGCTCAACCAGATCGGCGTGGCCACCACCGTCACGACTCCGGTGCTGATCACGGTGCTCGCCACCATCGGGGCGATCGCGGCCATCGGTATCGGCGGCGGGCTCATCCGTCCGATGCAGCAGCGCTGGGAGCGCTGGCTGGGCCGGATCGAGGAGGAGGCTCCGCAGGCCAGGGCGCATGCGGAGGCGTACCAGCGGGGGCGCGAGGACGCTCGGTCGATGACCGACGAGACGGCGCCCATCCGTACGATGCCGGGCGGGGCCACCCGTTCCGACCTGCCTCCCGACTGATTCCGCAGGGAGCGTGGGCCCGGGCCGTCCTGCGGCCCGGGCACACGTTCAGGCGGGCAGGCCGTCTTCGAGGAAGCCCAGCTCGCGGGCGAGCCAGCAGACAGCCGTCAGCCGCAGCGCGGCGGCGTCGGGCTCCCCGTGCTCGCCGGGCTCGTCGCTGAAGATCCAGCCGCGGTGCCGCAGCTCGTCGAGGAAGCCCAGCAGGTAGTCGCCCAGCGTCTCGCGGTCCAGCGGGATCGCGTCACGCAGCACGGCCGCGTGCTGGTCGACCGCGGCGACCAGCCCGGGATCACCGCTCATCCTGGCGAGCTGGGCGTCGCCCAGTGTGTTCATCAGCCACCGCAGGGGCGATACCGCCCAGCCCTCCTCGAAAACCACCAGCCAACCTTAAAGCATCCTTCAAGGTCAGAGGCCCTCCGCGTCGATGTCGGCGAGCGTGCGCCTGGCCACCGCGAAGGCGGCGTTGGCGGCCGGAACCCCGCAGTACACGGCCGTCTGGAGCAGCACCTCCTTGATCTCGTCCCGGGTGAGACCGTTGCGTAAAGCCGCACGGACGTGCATGGCCAGCTCCTCCAGCTGCCCCCTGGCCACCAGGGCGGTGAGCGTGACGCAGCTCCTGGTGCGCCGGTCCAGGCCGGGCCGGTTCCAGATCTCGTCCCAGGCGTAGCGGGTGATGAAGTCCTGGAAGTCACTGGTGAAGTCGGTGGTGGCGGCGATCGCCCGGTCGACGTGGGCGTCCCCGAGCACCTCACGCCTGGTGCGCATCCCGGCCTCCCGGCTGCCTCCCGGCCTTTTTAAAGCCGGGGCTTCGCGGTGCTCGCCCATGAGGTGGCCGATCAGGGCGGCGGTCACCACGTCGGGGCGTTCGACGTTCGCCAGGTGCGAGGCTTTCGGCACCACCGTGAGTGTGGCTCCCGGGATGTTGTTCGCGAGCGTGAGCGCCTGGTCGAGCGGCGTGGCCGGATCCTCGGAGCCCGCGATGACCAGGGTGGGCGCGGTGATCTCGCCCAGTTTGCGGGTCAGGTCGAAGGCGGCGATGGCCTCGCAGCAGGCGGCGTACGACTTGGCGTCCACCTCCGCCAGCATGTCCACCACCCACTGGCCGTCGAAGCCGGGCGTGAACCAGCGCGCCTTCAGCGTCGGCGCCAGCGCGGCCACTCCCTTGCCGCGGACCAGCGCGGCCCGCCCGAGCCAGGGGCCCGGCTCGCCGAACTTGGCCGACGTGCAGCACAGCACCACCTTGCGGACCCGGCGGCGGGCGCGGGTGGCGATGGTGGTCGCGATCGCGCCGCCGAGCGAGATCCCGCCGACCGCGAAATGCTCGGGCTGTACGAGGTCCAGCACGGCGCGGGCCAGGTCGTCGATGGTGAAGCCGGACGCGGCGGGCGCGGAGCCGCCGTGGCCGGGCAGGTCGTACCTGAGCACCTGCCAGGAGTCGGTGAGCGCGGGGAGCTGCGGCTGCCAGATCTCCATCGTGGTGCCGAGCGAGGGCCCGAGCACGAGCAGCGGCGCGCCGGCCGGCCCGTCGACGCGGTGGTGCAGTTTCACGGTTGCTCCCTGTAGGTGGCGATGATGCGGTCGACGAGCTCCGGAGCCGCGCCCAGGTACGCCTCCGGATCGAGCAGCTCCCCCGCGACCGGCGGCGGGCCTTCCTCGGCCAGGATCCGCTTGACCTCGTCGCGTCCGAGGTGCGCCGAGAGCCGCTCGGCGACCAGACGGCCGCCGGTCAGCTCGGCGTTGGCGCGCATCCGCTCGGGGAAGACCTGCAGCCCGGCCACCAGCTCGGCGGCGGTCTCCGCGGCGCCGCCGGTGAGGCGCAGCGCCTCGCGCAGCGGCAGCCACTCCGCCTGCCACGCCCCTGCGGCCCGTTCGTGCTCGCCGACCTGCCCGAGCATCTGCGCGTACGCGGGCACCTGGAACGAGGCCGAGCGGACCAGGACGGACAGCGCGGGGTTGCGCTTCTGCGGCATGGCCGACGAGCCGCCCTCCGACGACTCGGCCACCTCGCCGACCTCGGTCTGCGCCATGAGGATGATGTCGATGGCCGGTTTCCCGAGCGCGCGGGCCGTGCCGACGAGCGCGCCGCCCAGCTCGGTGACCGGCGAGCGCTCCGCGTGCCACGGCGCGGGCGGCGCGGACAGCCCGATCTCCTCGGCGAACAGCTCCACCAGCTCCAGCGCCAGCGCCTGCCCGCCGGGGATCCGGCTCGCGGCCAGCTCGGTGAAGGCCGCCAGGGTGCCCCCCGCGCCGCCGAGCTGGGCGGGCAGGCGCAGCTCGCGCAGCCTGGCGCGGGCGCGCATGAGACCGGACAGCCAGCCGGCCGCCTTCAGCCCGAACGTGGTCGGCACCGCCTGCTGCACCAGCGTCCGCGCGGCCATCACGGTGTTCCTGTGCCGCTCGGCCAGCTCGCACAGATCCCGCATGATCCCGCTCAGATCGCCCACGATCCGGCGAACCGCCCGGGTGGCGACGAGCATGGCGGCGGTGTCCATGATGTCCTGGCTGGTCGCTCCCCGGTGCACGAACTCGGCCGCGCCGGGCACCGCCTGCCGCAGGTCGGCCACAAGAGGGACGACGGGACTGGCCGACTGCCTGGCCCGCCTGGCCAGACCTGCCGGGTCGATGACGAGCGTGGTGGCCGTCCTGTCGATGGCCGCCGCCGACTCGGACGGGATCAGTCCCAGGCGGGACTGCGCGCGCGCCAGCGCCGCCTCGGCCTCCAGCATGGCACGCAGCCAGGCGGCGTCGGCGGTGATCGCCTCCGCCTTGGTGCCCGCCCAGACGGGCGCGAGCAGCCCGCCGTCCTGAGCCACGCGGTCAGAGCTCACCGCAGCCCGTCTCCTTTGCCCGATTCCTCATGGAAGTCCAACGTAGTTCTCCGCCAGCGTCGTCGCCGCCGCCTCCGAGGAGGTCACGTAGTCCAGGTACGACAGCTGCAGCCGCCGCGCGTACGGGTCGTCGTCCTCGAACGTGTGCAGCAGCGTCGTCATCCACCACGAGAAGTGCTGCGCCCGCCACACCCGCTTGAGACACGCCTCGGAGTAGCCGTCGAGCAGCGCGGTCGAGCCGTCCTCGAAGTACGCGGCCAGCGCCTCGGTGAGGACACGGACGTCGGCCACGGCCAGGTTGAGCCCTTTCGCCCCGGTCGGCGGCACGATGTGGGCGGCGTCCCCGGCCAGGTAGAGGCGGCCGTACTGCATGGGCTCCACGACGAACGCCCGCATCGGCGTGACGCCCTTCTCCATGATCTCGCCGGTGGCCAGCGTGAAGCCGGGGACGCTCTCCAGCCGGGCCTTCAGCTCGGCCCAGATCCGCTCGTCCGGCCAGTCCTCCTCCCGCGCGTCCGCGGGGACCTGGAGGTAGAAGCGGCTGACCTTGGGCGAGCGCATGCTGTGCAGCGCGAAGCCGCGCTCGGTCCTCGTGTAGATGAGCTCTTCCGACGACGGTGCCACCTTGGCCAGGATGCCCAGCCAGGCGAAGGGATATTCCCGCTCGAACACGCTCAGGACGCCCTCCGGGATGGACGGCCTGGACACGCCGTGGAAGCCGTCGCAGCCGGCGATCACCTCGCAGTCGAGCCGTTCGTCCCCAAAGGTCAGGTAAGGCGCAGAGGTCAGCCCGTGCACCGCCACGTCCTCGACCTCGAAGCGCACGTCGCCGCCCGCCGCGAGCCTGGCCGCGATCAGGTCCTTGACCACTTCCTGCTGGCCGTACACGGTGATGGACCGGCCGGGGACGAGCTTCTCGAACGGGATGCGGTGGCCCGCGCCGCCGTACCTGAGCTCGATGCCGTGGTGCGGCAGCCCCTCGCGGCGCATCCGCTCGCCGACGCCCGCCTCGGTCAGGGTGTCGACCGTGCCCTGCTCCAGCACCCCGGCCCGCACCCGCCGCTCCACGTAGTCGCGGCTGCGCTTCTCCAGCACCACGGAGGAGATGCCGCGCAGGTGGAGCAAATGGGAGAGGAGCAGCCCCGCGGGGCCTGCCCCGATGATCCCGACCTGAGTTCGCATGTCGGAAAGCATCCTGCCTTGACCGGGTGTCAGCCGAGAGGTCTCTTCCACTGAGCGGAAGAAAGGTGCAGGATTGCCGCATGGCAGGCGGATCCCGCGACGCAGGACGTTCGGTGACGTCCAAGGTGCTGTCCATTCTGGGGGCGTTCGACGCGGCTCATCCGCAACTCACCCTGACCGAGCTGGCCAGGCGCAGCGGGGTGCCGCTGAGCACGGCGCACCGGCTGGTCGGCGAGCTGGAGGAGTGGCAGGCGCTGAGCCGCGGCCCCGACGGGCGGCTGCGCGTGGGGCTGCGGCTGTGGGAGCTGGGCCAGCTCGCGCCGGGCCGACTGGGCGACCTGGCGCATCCGTGGCTGCAGGAGCTGTTCGTCAACACGCGCGAGAACGTCCATCTGGCGGTCCGCGACGGGCTCGAGGTCCTGTACGTGGACAAGGTGTACGGCAGGCGGGCGGTGCCGATCGTGTCCAGGACGGGCGGGCGGCTGCCGATGCACCCCACGGGCGTGGGCAGGGCGCTGCTGGCGTACGAACCGGACTGGTTCGTCAAGTCGTACCTGGGGCGCAAGCTCGAACGCCCCACCTCGCACACGATCACCGAGCCAGGGCGGCTGGCCAGGGAGCTGGCGGGGGTGCGGGCCCAGGGGTACGCGCTGACGTACGAGGAGATGACGCTGGGCACGTGCTCGGCGGCGGCGCCGGTGCTGGTCGGCGGGCGGCCGGTGGCGGCGCTGGGCATCGTGGTGTCCTCCCGGCGCGCCCGCGAGCTGCCCCGGCTGGTGGAGCCGCTGCTCAGCGCCGCCGCCGGGATCGCCAGGGCGTGTGCGGCCCCTGTGTGAGGCCTGCGTGAGGCATGTGTGCGGCCTGCGTGAGGCATGTGTGCGGCCGCTCAGTCCGTGAACTTCTGGATGCGGTCCTTGAACAGCGTGGTCGCGATCGCGGCCTTGTGCGGCTGCCCCTTGAGGAACGCCTGGGCGAAGCTCTTCGCCTGGTCGTAGGAGACCTTGCCGGGCATGGGCGGCTCGTTCGGGTTCACGTCCACGTCCACCAGCGCCGGGCCGTCGTGGGCGAGCGCCTGCCTGATCGCCGGGGCCACGTCGCCCGACTTGGTGACCTTCGCCCCGAACCCGCCGCAGGCCCTGGCCCAGGCCGAGAAGTCGGCCTCCGGCTGGGCGTAGCGCACGCCGTGCTCCGGGTAGCCGAGCACCATCTGCTCCCACAAAATCTGGCCGAGCGAGTTGTTGTTGTTGATGACCACCTTGATCGGCAGCTGCTGCTGGACCGCCGTCAGGAACTCGGCCATGAGCATCGAGAAGCCGCCGTCGCCGACGTACGCGATGACCTGGCGTCCGGGGAAGGCGTGCTGCATGGCGATGGCGTACGGGAGGCCGGGCGCCATCGTGGCCAGCGTGCCGGACAGGTAGAACTCGCGTTCGCCCCTGATCGTCCAGTGCCTGGCCGCCCAGGTGGCGATGGTGCCGCTGTCACAGGTCAGGATGGCGTCGTCGGCGGCCAGCTCGTCGAGGACGGACATGGCGTACTGCGGGGCTATGGGGTCCCTGCCCGGGTTCTCCAGAGCGTCCATGTCGCTCCGCCACTTAGCCATCATCTTCTGATATTTCGCCAGATGAGCGCTCCTGTCCCGGTGTGCCAGCAGCGGCAGCAGCGCCGCCAGCCCCTCCTTCGCGTCGCACACCACCGGCACGTCGGTCGCGATCCGCGCCCCCGCCCTGGTCGGGTCCGCCTCGAACTGCACCACCCGCACCTTGCCCGGCTCCGGCAGGAACTTGGAGTAGGGGAAGTTCGTGCCGACCATGAACAGCACGTCGGCGTCTTCCATCAGCTCCTCGCTCGGCCGCGTGCCGAGCAGCCCGATCCCGCCGGTCGTGTACGGCGAGTCGTCCGGGACGACCGCCTTGCCGGGCAGCGTCTTGACCACGGGCGCCCCGAGGGCCTCGGCCACGGCCAGCACCTCCTGCCTGGCGTGCAGCGCGCCCTGGCCGACCAGCATGGCCGGGCGTTCCGCGTGGTTGAGCACCTCGGCCGCCCATTCGAGGTCCTCCTGGCGCGGCAGGCCGGACGGCTGCAGGTAGACGGGGGCCGTGTGCGGCGGGCGTACCGGGGCCACGCTCTTGTACGGCTCCTCCCCCGCGTCGGCCACCTGGAGGTCGTTCGGCAACGTGAGGTGGGCGACCCCGCGCCGCGCGTAGGCGGTCCTGATCGCCAGGTCCGCCAGCGCGGGGAGCTGCGCCGGGTTCGTGATCATCATGTTGTACTCGGCCACGTCGGCGAACAGCTTGTCCAGGTGGACCTCCTGCTGGTACGCCGTGCCGAGCACCGAGGTCTCCTGCATGCCCGTGATCGCCAGCACGGGGACGTGGTCCAGCTTCGCGTCATAGAGCCCGTTCAGCAGATGGATGCCGCCGGGCCCCGACGTGGCCAGGCACACGCCGATCCGCCCGGTCGCCTTGGCGTAACCGGTGGCCATGAAGGCCGCGGCCTCCTCGTGGTGGACGAGGACGAAGCGCACCCGGTCACGGTGACGCCTGAGCGCCTCCATGATGCCGTTGATGCCGTCGCCCGGCATGCCGAAGACGGTGTCCACGCCCCACTCGGCCAGGCGTTCTATCAAAGATTCCGCTGCGATTCGAGCCATATGACGCGCCCTACCCCGCTCTGCCGGGCACAGACGCCGGTGTCAGATTCATTGTCATTTCCGGGAATTCGTGGGTAGGGGACCCGGCATGCGCATTCTGGTCACGGGAGCCACGGGGACCTTGGGCGGGGCTCTGCTGCCCGCCCTGGTCAAGGCGGGGCATCAGGTGCGGGCATTGAGCCGTGCCAAACGGGAGAGCCGCGGGAACGTCGAGTGGGTGTGGGGGGACCTCATCTCCGACGCCGGCGTCGAGGACGCGGTGCGGGGGATGGACGCCGTCGCGCACCTCGCCACGAGCGGCCGCAAGGGGCGCGGCGCGGTGGACGTGCCCGGGACGCGCATGCTCATCGCCGCCGCCCGCGCGGCCGGGGTCCCGCATCTGCTGTTCACCTCGCTCGTCGGGGCGGATCGCGTCCGCACCGGCTATCCCGGGTACAAACGGGAGGCGGAAAGCCTGGTCGCCGGGAGCGGGCTGGGCTGGACGGTCCTCCGCGCCACCCCGTTCCACCAGTGGCTCGACCGGCGGCTGAGCGAGGTGGCGGCGCTTCCCGTGCTGCCGGTGGACCGCTCGGTGCCCTGGCAGCCGGTCCACACGGGCGAGGTCGCGGCCAGGGCCGCCGACCTGCTCGCCGGCGGTCCCGCGGGCGCCGTCGAGTTCGGCGGCCCGCAGGTGCTCGGCACGGACGACCTGGTCGAGACCTGGTTGCGGGCCAAGGACCTGCGCCGCCCGCGTCTGCCCGTACGCTTCCCCGGCAGGCAGTACGCCGCCCAGCGCGCCGGCCTCCTCCTCACGGACGCCACGCCCAAGGGCCGGATCACCTGGCACGACTACCTGCTCCCGCCGGCGCCCGCGCCGTCGGACGACTTCGCCACCGAGCACACCGCGTCGCCCACCAGCCCGGCCAACCAGCCGGAGCAGGATCCTGACCTGCGCGTATACGGAGGGGACGAAGGCTACGAGCGCCCGACACGAAGCTAGTCAGGCGCCCGCATTCATTACACTTCGCCCACTTGTTCGGCCTATGGCAGTCACAGGAAAATGGTTTCGGTGAACCGCATCCCGCTGACCAAGGATTTCGCCAACGGCGGCGTCTCGTACTGGTACCGGCAGATCGGCCTGCCCACGCGCCGCGCACCGCTGCCGGGGCCGCGCGAGTACGACGTCGCGATCGTCGGCGGCGGCTACACCGGCCTGTGGACGGCGTACTACCTCAAGCAGGCCGACCCGGGCCTGCGGATCGCGATCCTGGAGAAGGAGTTCGCCGGCTTCGGCGCGTCGGGCCGCAACGGCGGCTGGCTGTCGGCCGAGTTCGCCGGGTCGCGCAAGCGGCACGCGAAGGCACGCGGGCGGCAGGCGATGATCGAGCTGCAGCACGCGATGTTCCGCGCGGTCGACGAGGTCATCGCGGTGACCCGCGCCGAGGGCATCGACGCGGACGTGCACAAGGGCGGCCTGGTCCACGTCGCCACGAACCCGGCCCAGCGGCGGCGGCTGCGCGAGGAGGTGGCGGACCTGCGCGCGTGGGGGTACGGCGAGGACGACCTGCGCCTGCTGGACCGCGACGAGCAGCGCGAGCGCGTCCAGGTGGCGGGCACGCTGGAGGCCGCCTACTCGCCGCACTGCGCCCGCATCCAGCCCGCCAAGCTCGCCACCGGCCTGGCCGCGGCCGTCTCCCGGCTGGGGGTGGACGTCTTCGAGGACACGCCGGTGATCGAGATCCGGCCCCGTCAGGGCAGGAAGGCGTCCGCGGTCACCACGCGCGGGGTGGTCTCGGCCGAGTACGTCATCCGCGCCACCGAGGGCTTCACCGCGAACCTCGCCGGGCAGCACCGGCAGTGGCTGCCGATGAACAGCTCCATGATCGTCACCGAGCCGCTGCCTCCCGAGGTGTGGAAGCACATCGGCTGGACGGGCAACGAGCTGCTCGGGGACCAGGCGCACGCCTACATCTACGCGCAGCGGACGGCCGACGACCGGATCGCGATCGGCGGGCGGGGGGTGCCGTACCGGTTCGGCTCGCGTACCGACCGCGGGGGCGCCACACAGCGGCAGACCGTCGCGCTGCTGTGGCGGATGCTGGTCAAGCTCTTCCCCGCCACGGCCGACGCGCGCGTGCAGCACGCGTGGTGCGGCGTGCTCGGCGTGCCGCGCGACTGGTGCTCGACCGTGCACCTCAACCACGCGAGCGGGCTCGGCTGGGCGGGCGGGTACGTGGGCAGCGGCGTCACCACGACGAACCTGGCCGGGCGCACGCTGCGGGACCTGGTGCTGCGCCGCGACACGGAGCTGACGGCGCTGCCGTGGGTGGGGCGGCAGGTGCGCCAGTGGGAGCCTGAGCCGCTGCGCTGGGGCGGGGTGCAGCTCATCTACGCGTTGTTCAGGGCGGCGGACCGGCACGAGAACGAACGCGGGACGACGACCTCGGCCTACGCCCGCCTCGCCAACCTGATCTCGGGCCGCTAGTGCTGTGACCGGAAACGATCACCGGGTTGAGTGAGCTTCAGGCTGCGGGTTCGAGAGGCCGTCCGCCCCAGCGGATGCCCTTCTCGCTGCGGACGCGGGCGCGTTCACGGCGTTGAGCGGCCAGTACGTCGGGGTGGCGGGCGTGAGTGTTGCGCCAGCGTAGGTAGGCGTGCAGTGCCCAGGTCTGGACGGTGTGGTTGGGGTGGCAGGAGTTGGCCAGGGTGAACTGGCGCAAGGGGCCGAAGTGGGCCTCGATCGGGTTGGCCCACGAGGCGTAGGTCGGCGTGAACAGCAGTCTGACCTTGTTCTTCTCGGCCCACGCTTGGATGCGCCGGTTCTTGTGGGCCGACAGGTTGTCCAGGATGACGTAGATCGGGGCGCCGTCCGGGCGGGCGGCGCGGATCGACTTCAGCGCGGCCCAGGTGTTGTCGATGCCCTTGCGGCGGTGGTTGACGCCCCACAGCAGGTCGTCGCCGATGGAGTAGCAGCCGTGGAAGTAGGTGACGCCGTGGGTGCGATGGTAGGTGGCCGGCAGCCGGTCCGGCTTGCCTTTCAGAGCCCAGCCCGTCCCGGCGGTGGGGCGGATGCCAAGTGGCCCGAACTCGTCGAAGGCGAAGGTCCGCTCGGGCCGCTCGGTCAGGGCGTACTCGATCGCGTCCAGTTTGGCGTCGAAGTCCGGGTCCGGGGATTCCTTCCACGTCTTGGTGCGCTGGAAGGTGACGCCGTGCCGGACCAGCAGGGCGCGTAATGCCTCCCGGCCCAGGGTGAAGGAGCCACCGGGAAGTCGGTGCAGGTAATCGAGGAGCTTGCGGATGGACCAGCGGGTGAACGGCTGGCCGAGCTTGGTCGGTCGCGTACTGGCCGTCGCGGCGACGATCACTTCTTGCTCAAGGCTGAGCAGGCGGGGACGGCCTCCCGCCCACTGAGGGTCCAGGCAGGCCAGTCCGATCTCGTTGAAACGGTGGATCACCGCGCGCACGGTGTCCTCATCGGCCTGCACCAGCCGGGCGATGACCGGCACGGTGTTGCCACCGGCCGAGGCCAGCAGGATCATCGCCCGCCGATAGCGCACCGTGCTCATCGTGCCGCGCCGCACGATGCGCTGCAGCTTCTGCCCTTCCGGGTCCGTGAGCCTGCGGACCTTGACCGGTTGCGTCACCGGGCCTCCTGGGTGCCGATCGAACGTGATCAGCACCATCCAACCGGCAGGAGTGTCTTACGCGCCAACCCGGTGATCGTTTCCGGTCACAGCACTAGACCACGACCCCCCACCCGCCGTCGAGCGATCAGGACACGACGCCACGCCAGCCATCGGCCCGTTGGGACGCGATGCCCGCCTTCGGGCGGTTGGAGCACGCCCCTGGGCGGTCGGGACGCAACGCCAGCCTCGCCGGCCATCGGGCGGCTAGGCGGCGCCCCGCGACCTCCCCTCGGGGCGGTTAGGGCGCGGTCCCCGGGGAGGCGCCGTGCCAGGGGTCGTAGTCGACCTCCAGCGGCTCCTGCTCGGGCCGCTCCCCCTCCGGGACGTGCTGGAGGTTGACCCGGATGCGATACCAGACGCTGCTGCGCCCCCGCATGCCGTCCACCAGCACGTCGGCGGGCTCCAGCCGGTCGGCCACGTCGGGATGGCGGGCCTTCCACCGCTCGAACCCCGCCATCGCCTCCTCCTTGTGCTCAGCCCTGGCGATCTCGATGACGGGCATGGTCTGCTGCCTGCGCCCGCTGCCCTTGGGCGCCTTGGGCGCGGGCCCGAGCTCCTCGGCCAGCTCCAGCAGCCCGTCGAGCGAGCCCGCGTGCAGGTCCATGTCCTCCCACGGGTCGCCGAGCTCGGCCAGCCGCTTCGGCACGGTGTCGATCGTGAAGGTCTCAGGCCGGCACCCCGGCACCTCGTCCCAGGTCAGCGGCGTGGACACGCGGGCATCGGCGACGGCGCGCACGGAGTAGGCGGAGGCCACGGTGCGGTCGTAGGCGTTCTGGTTGAAGTCCACGAACACCCCGTGCCGCTCCTCCTTCCACCACCGGCTGGTCGCCAGGTCGGGAGCGCGCCGCTCGACCTCGCGCGCCACCGTCTCGGCCGCCTTGCGCACCTTGGCGAACGGCCAGCGCCGCTCGATCCTGGCGTACACGTGGAACCCGCGCGAACCCGACGTCTTGGGCCAGGCGACCAGCCCGTGATCGGCCAGCACCTCGCGCGCCACCTGCGCGGTCCGCAGCACGTCGGCCCACTCGACGCCGGGCACCGGATCGAGGTCGATGCGCAGCTCGTCGGGCTTGGCCAGGTCGTCGGCGCGCACCGGATGCGGGTTGAGATCGACGCACCCGAGGTTGACCACCCACAGCAACTGGGCCAGATCGGTGCACACCACCTCTTCCGCGCTGAGCCCCGACCGGTATTTGAGCTCGGCCACCTCGATCCAGTCGGGCCGCTTGGACGGGGCGCGCTTCTGGAAGAACGCCTCCTGCTCGATGCCGTGCACGAACCGCTTGAGCACCATCGGCCGCCCGTGGACGCCGCGCAGCGCCCTCTCGCCCACGGCCTGGTAGAACCGGATCAGGTCGAGCTTGGTGTGACCGGACTGCGGGAAGACGACCTTGTCGGGGCTGGTGACGTGCACCTCGCGCCCGGCGACCTCGATGTCAGGCATGAAGGTCACGATACGCGGCGCCACCGACAACCTCCGGCACCCAACACCCGCCCCTGCCACCCCGGCCGAAACCCACCCGGCCAGCGACTCCTGCCCGACCGGAACCCGTCCGGCCAGCGACTCCTGCCCGACCGGAACCCGTCCGGCCAGCGCCTCCTGATCGGCGGGAAACCAGCTGGGCGGCACCTCCTGACGGGCCGGACCTCATCCGGTCGGTGCCCTCCGCCCGACTGGAACCACCCGGCCGACGCCTCCTGACCGGCGGCCTCCTGGCCGGCTGGAAACCGCCCGGCCGGTGCCCTCCCGCCCCCCTGCCTGGCTACGAGTCGTTGAATTCGCCATGGCGTCCTGCGCCCGCCGCGAACCGGGCCGCGCCCTCGGAGGCGTCGGGCACCGACACCAGCCCGTGCCGCAGCTCGTTGCGCATCGCCTCCACCTCCCCCAGCCCGTCCTGCTCCAGCAGCGACATCCGGTCACCGCGCAGGCAGGTCTGCGGGAAGCGGGCGATCTCCCTGGCCAGGGACTCGGCCTGCTCCCTGGCCGTGCCGGTGGGGACGAGCCGGTTGGCCAGACCCCACGCGTACGCCTCCGGCCCTTCGACGGGCCGCCCCGTGAGGATCATGTCCATCGCCCGGGACGAGCCGATGAGCCGGGGCAGCCGTACGGTGCCGCCGTCGATGAGCGGCACCCCCCACCTCCGGCAGAAGACGCCGAACACCGCGTCCTCCTCCGCCACCCGCAGGTCGCACCAGAGAGCCAGCTCCAGCCCGCCCGCGACGGCGTGTCCTGCGACGGCGGCGATGACGGGCTTGCCCAGGCGGATCCTGGTCGGCCCCATCGGCCCGTCGCCCTCCTCGCCGACGTGGTTGTCCAGCGCCTTCAGGTCGGCGCCGGCGCAGAACGTACCGCCCTCACCCCACAGCACCGCCACGTCGGCGTCGGAGTCCTCGAAATCACGAAACGCCTCGGCCAGTGCGTCGGCGGTCTTGCGATCGACGGCGTTGCGCGCCTCCGGCCTGCTGATCACCACAGTGGTGACGGGGCCCTGGCGCTCCACGCGTACGGTCATGCGACCCTCCTCGGGGAAACGTGCGGATGCTCCTCGGGGAACGTGCCGAGCGTACGTCCACGCCCCGCCCGTGGCCAACGATCGGCCGTCACCACTCCCTTCCCCGCGCCACCGGGGCCCGCTCGGGTCGCGGGCTCCGGAGATGTCGGTGGGCGCTGGCATACTGCGGCGCGTGACAGTCGAGACGGTTGTGCTCACCGGTGCGGCAGGCCGGGTGGGATCTGTGCTGCGTGAGCCCCTGCGACGCCGGCTGGGCCGGCTGATCTCGGTCGATCGCGTGCCGCTGACCGCCGGCGGTCCCGGCGAGCAGGTTCGTCAGGCGGATCTGGCGGGGATCGACGACGTGGCGTCGGTGATCGGCGGCGCCGACGCGGTCGTGCATCTGGCCGGCGTGCCCGACGAGGCGCCGCTGCCCGACCTCGTGGCGGGCAACGTTCTGGGCACCCATCACGTGCTGGAGGCCGCGCGGCGCACCGGGGTCCGGCGGGTGGTGCTGGCCAGCAGCAACCGGCTGACCGGCTGCTATCCGTCGGCCGAGCGGGTGTCGGCCGAGATGCCGCCACGCCCCGACGGCCTCTACGGCGTCAGCAAGGTCGCCGTCGAGGCGCTGGGCCGGCTGTATGCCGACAAGTTCGGGCTGCAGGTGGTCTGCCTGCGCATCGGCAGCCTGGAGCACGAGCCGAGCGACCCACGGCACCTGGCCACCTGGCTGAGCCCCGGCGACTGCGCCGGATTCGTCTGGGCCGCGCTGACCCGGCCGGGCATCGAGTTCACCGCCGCCTACGCCGTCTCGGCCAACACCCGCCGGTTCTGGGAGCTCGACGAAGGGCTCGGCTACCGTCCCCGCGACGACGCCGAAGCCTACGCCGACCGGATCCCCGGAGTGGCGGCCTACTTCGCCGGCGACCCGCCGCAGGGCGGCGAGTTCGCCAGCGCCGCCTACACCCTCCGGCACGCCCTGGGGGAATAGGCCGCCACCTGGTGCACGTTTCGGCACGCCCCTGGGGAATGGGCCCCAGCTACCGCACGCTCCGGAAAAGGCCGCCACCTTCGGCACACGCAGGCTGCCGCCGGGCCTACCCCAGGGCTCCCGTCAGCAGCAGGTCGAAGTGGTCGCCGGCCGGGGCGTCGATGCCGCGCAGCGGGCCGCGCTCGGCCAGGTGCGCCTCGGCGTAGAGGCGGGCCACCAGGGCCTTGCGTTCGTCGTCGAGCCCCCACGTGACCTGGTCCTCCAGCAGCGCCGCTGCGTAGACGTCGGCCATGAACTGCGCCAGCGGATAGAGCCGCTCCTCCGCCACCGTCCGGTCCAGGGCGTGCCAGGCCGAGATCGCCTTGGTCAGGTCGTCGATGCGCGCGTGCAGCAGGTCGGAGGTGGCCAGCTCGCGCAGGCGGTCGAGGAAGGGCAGGTGCGCCTGCTCCTTGAGCATGGCCCGCCGCACGTCGAGGCAGAGGATGTTGTCGCCGCCCTCCCAGATCGGTTGTTTCGGGAGTACGGCTATCGCCGCCGCAGGTCAGCTCACCCGCCGAGGCTGGAAACATGGTCTGACCTGCGCTTCTCTTGTTCGCTATTGATCAATTCCTTTCGGAGCCTTTCAAGCTCTGGCGGAACAGCGGCGGAACAGGCGAGGTCAGAGCCGTGCACGCTGCGTCATGCTCACGGCAGATTCGCCGTTCTGGTTGCGCGACGGCGCATCCTCCAGTGCGCTGAGCCCATGCGGAAATGGTCTCCTCTGAACGACCGGCAGTTGAACGTGCTTCGGCGAGTCGCCGACGACACCGATCCGATCACCGCACGCGAGTCAGCGCTGGCCAATACCGTCTACGCACTCCGGAACCGAGGACTGGTCGTGGCGCCCCGCCAGAACGGCGTCTGGCAGGCCAGAATCACCGATGCCGGGCGGTTCTATCTTGAGCATGGGCACCATCCCGACCGTCCCACCGCCGAAGAGACCGACCTCAAGTCGGCGCCAAAGGACCTCCCGGCCGACCTCATTCGGAGACTTCAGCTCGAAGACGGCACCATCCAGTTGGACGACCCCACCGACGATGTGCGCGCTGCCTACCGCCGGGCCATCAACGCGGTCAAACGCCGGGGGCTCATCCCCGAGGGCTTCCAGCTCCTGCACACCGGGCGCGACAAAGGCCCGTTGATCATCAAACTCGCCCCAGCCGGGCGTGACGTCGAGACCGAATGGAACAGGATCCGGCTGGCGGCTCGCGACGAACTCACGGGTGTCGATCTCTTTGCCAGGCTAGAGACAGACTCTGGAAGCATCGACGTCAGCAACACCGTCCTTCCGCGCGCCATCCAACTGCTCCGCACCCTGTCTCAGACGGCAGACCGCCGCGGCCATGTGTTCGGCATGTCTCGCAAGACAGGGCGGCTGTACATCCGGGTGCGGGAGCACCTGTACACGATCGGCATCTCCGAGGGTGCAGATCAGGTTCCGAGACCTCTGGCACCGGATGACTGGCAATTGCGGGAAGGCTATTCCTGGCAGCGAGTCACGCCACGCGAATACGACTCCGTCCCCAACGGGGTGCTGCACCTCACGATCGGCACTCCCCCGAATGTCCACCACAGCTGGAGGGACAAGGACCGGAGCAAGCTGGAGAACCGGATCAAGGAAATCATCGACGCAGCCGAGCAACTGGCGGACCACGCGGACGAACGCCGGCGAGAGGCCGAGCGCGAACACCAGAAGTGGCGCATCCAGTTCGAGCGTGAGCAGGCTGAGAGTGATCGTCGCGACGCTGAGATCAGAGTTCAGTGGGAAGACGCCATGGCCGAAGCGCGAGCCCTCGCCGTGGAGGACCTTCGGAAGAAGGCATTCGAGGAAGCCCTTGCCGACTGGCGCACCGCCGCCGAGATCCGAGCGTTCTGCTCAGCCTTGGAAGAGGCAACGGACGGAACGGCGGCCCGCGGCTGGCTCGCCTGGGGTCGGGCCTGGGCGGACCTCCTCGATCCGGTCCAACATCCAGCTGATTTCCTGGAGAGCTTCTCTCCCGAACCCCGAGCAGATGATCTACGTCCGCACCTGGGCGAGTGGAGCCCCAAGCGCCCAGAAAAGGAGTATCGCCCCGCACCGCGTCCCGCTGCGAGTGCTATGAGCGTCGCTTCGGAGGCGAGGGCCTCAGGCTGGAGATGGGGACGCCAAGGTCCTTTTCCATGGTGGCGGCGATAGCGTCCTGCCCACAGCGCCGGAGCTCTCGAATCGCTCTCTCCATGAGCATCCCGAGGCGGATCACTTCCTTCCTCAACGCCTCGAGTTCGTCGTGACGCCGGATCGCCTTCCTCCCGCACCACTCCCGGATCTGCACCATGGCCAGCTCCGACCTGGCTCGGCGCTCCTTGGTGTACTCGGGATGAATGGTCGTCACCTCACCGGTCCGGGGGTCACGAATGGTACAGCCGTGGACCGCCTCCAGCTTGAGGGAGTATTCGTCGTCGACGACCTTCTCCATGATCGCGTCTCCGTTGAGTTCCGCGACCTGCCGGGCGATCTTGACCGCCAGCGACCACGGGGCGATCACCACACCGTGACGGTCCACGTATGTCAGCGGCTCGGCAAGCAGGATGTCCCGATCCCAGCCGAGCGCCTGGCATACAGCAGTTGGACTCTCAATCTGGACCGAGCAGCATTCACGCGCGTTGTAGCCCAGCCCGATGCCGTCGATCAGCTCCCATTCCAACAGCAGGTGCTCGACGGCCTCGTACTGCGGAGTGTCCTCGGCGTGGTACGAAACTTCCACTACCGCCGCCATCTTGCGCTCGTCCGCCAGCCACGTCTCGCTCTCCGCCCAGGACACGATCAGTCGCCCGCCGGGAACCGTGTCCTCCCGGTCCCCGTCATCAAGAAACCTGACCACATACTTGTTGGCCCCTGCCACCTTCTCGATGATCTCCACCCGCTCGACGGGGCAGGTGTGGTCTCGCGCCTTGCTTCGGTAGGTCCAGATATCTCCTGCCTGCATGGCGCTATTCAAAGGCCATGCACAACCACGTGTCTGGCCAATCGCGACAACCCATGGAACCTCAGGCCCGACCGGCGGCTCTGCAGCACCAGGCTCGGGGCCTGCTTCCGGTGGTTCCCTGAGCGACCCCTCGAACGGCGAATACTGAAAGCCCAGCAGGCGATGAAGGTGACCCCGATGGCCAAGCTGACAGATGCGCAACGCCAAGAGCGAGCACTGAACCGGGCCCGTAAGGCTGCACTCGAAGCCGAGGAGCGCGATCGGCGTCGCGAGGAGCAAAGACGACGCAGCCGAGAGGAAACTCGTCTGAGCCAGGAAGAGCTCCAAGCCGGTGTTCTGTGCCCAGGCTGCGGCGAGCCAATCAACGATCAACTCGGAAACTGGCCTCCGCCCGCACAAATGTCAGAAGAGGAGCAGCGTCAACGTGATGAGGCTGACGCGCGCTACAGGGAACGTCACGACCAGTGCGATAGTCCCGTCCGCTGGTCTACAGCAGGCTCTCGGGCCGAACACTGCCTCTACTGTTGCCCTCCGCCACCGCTCAACCCACAGGCGGCCCGTGCGCTTCTCCAGCTCATCTCTGCACACGAGGAGGCCCAGAACCGGGGTTCCGCAGCTGGTAGTCACACGTGAGCCCGGATTTGGATGTTGACCTGGGAGAATGCGTGTAGGGCCGGGGAGGGTCGTGTGCCTATGCCCTCGGCGGCCGGTCGCTCATCAGGTCAGGCA
>NZ_BAABDQ010000082.1:0-18373 GCF_039539705.1 Nonomuraea rosea
GGCGTCGCCAACACCATGGTCATCTCGGTCCTGGAACGCCGCTCCGAGATCGGCCTGCGCCGCTCCCTCGGAGCGACCAGAGCAGACATCCGCCTGCAGTTCCTGTCGGAGGCGATCCTGCTGGCCGTGCTCGGCGGCCTCACCGGCGTGGCCCTCGGCGCCCTGGCCACCACCCTCTACACCCACCTCAACAACTGGGCCACCGTGCTGCCCCCGCTGGCCTGGGCCGGCGGGCTGGGCGCGGCCGTCGCCATCGGCGCCGTCGCCGGGTTGCTGCCCGCCATCCGCGCGGCCCGCATGCAACCCACCGAGGCACTGCGAACCGTCTGACATGCCCGGCACGACGGGGCAAACCGTCGCGCCGGGCTTCAGGATGCCGGGCGGTCCGTTGATTGGATACTCACGACACTCGCTCGCCCGCCACGCCCGCCTCCGCGCGAGCGCACCCCTGTGACCACCGCAGCACGTGGGCACGAGGGGTGCCCCGCGTCCGGCGCAGGCCACTCCCGTGAGATAGCAGCTTGACCACGCCCTCGATGGGGTAGCCGATGTGGAGCAGCCGCCCGATCAGCGTCTTGAACCGGCCCAGCGTCCAGCACCGGTCTTCGACGTAACCCCAGGCCAGCGGGCCGCGCCGTAACTCGGCGTCCGGTTGCTGCCACTGCCGGGCCGACAGTTCTCCCCCGACACCGGCCCCTTCGACCGCAGCGCCTGCTCTCCGCCCTCAAGCCAGGCCTTACGCCAGCGCGTCACCGACCGCTCGTGCACCCGTAACCGCGCCGCGACCGTCCCGGTCGACTCCCCGGCCTCGAACCACTCGGCCGCCTGCAGCCGTACACGCTCCCGCCGCTCCTGCTCAGCGGGTGTGTATCGCACCCGTACCGCATACCCCCGGTCATACCGCACCGACCGCTATCCGTCACGACCAAGAGACTCTACGCATTCAACCTGTGTTGCGCTCAGGTCTCGGCCCCCGTGTGCGGCAGGCGCAGGTGCCGGCTGAGTACCGAACGCGCCGTGCGTACGTCAGCGACGGCGAGGCCGGGGGCCAGTGCCTCCGCAGCGAGCGTTTGCGCGTCCTCCGCGGCGATCGTCGCATGACGGGCGCCGAGCGCGCCTGCGAGCACGGCGACGTCGGGCGGTGGCACGAGGGCGGCGTCGGCGTCGCCGCCCTCTAGTTTGAGCCGCTGGTACTCGGTGCCCAGCGCCTGGTCGTTGAGCACGAACACGGTCAGATTCGCGCCGGCCCGGGCCGCCGTGTCGAGTTCCGGCGCGTGCATCATGAACGCGGCGTCCCCCTCGAAGACCACGGTCTTGTGCCCAGGCGCGCCGAGGGCCACGCCGATGGCCGTGGTGAGCGCCTGCCCGATGGAGCCGAAGCCCTGCGCGGTGTAGAACCGGCCGCGTGCCGGTGCGGGGACGAAGGCTGCGGCGAAGCCCGAGCAGTGTCCGTTGCTGATGACCACGTTCGCGTCTTCGGGAATGTGTTCGCTGATGTCGACGAGCGCGCGCCGGGGATCGACGGTTCCGTCTGGGATCGGCGGAGCGTAGTCGCGCAGGTCTTCTTGCCAGCAGTCGGACGACAGGCCAACGGGGATGAACCACGGTTGCCGGTCGCCGGTCGCGGATTGTGTCAGGGCGACCACCTGCCTCAGTGTTTGCGCCGCGTCGCCGTGCAGGGACTCGGCCTTTCCCTCGCCTTCGTGGTCCCTGACGACCTTCACGATGTGAGCGTCCGCGAACAGGCGCATCGACTGGGTGGTGCTGCGGCCCATGGCAGCGCCGATCGCCACGACCAGGTCGGCGCGGCGCAGCACGCGTTCGGCCGCGGGATGGGCCAGGCCTCCGGCGATGCCGAGATCGAGGAAGTGCCCGCCGAACAGGCCCTTGGCGGGCAGGGTGGTCGCCAGGCCGGCACCGAAACGTTCGGCGAGCGTACGCATGAGGCCGGGTGAGACGTCGTCCATCGCGCCCCGCCCTGCAATCAGCACGGGACGTGCTGATTCGGCGAGAAGCTGGGCCAGCCGTTCGGCGGCGGCCGCGCCGTCGGGGCGCGGGGGCGTCGCGTGGACGCGGGGCATCTCGGTGGCGGCGGCGGTCCCATGGACGGGAGAGGCCAGGAGATCCGCGGCGACGCCGAGGACAACGGGTTTCAACTCGGCCCGCGCGAGGGCGATCGCCTCACCGAGGACGCCGGCCGGGCTTTCGCCGGGCATCATCCTCCGGTAGACCGCCTCGCACGCGGCGGCGAATGACGCCTGGTCGAAGCTCTGGGCTCCCTGATAGCCGGCGGGTGTCTCGGCCGCGATGAGGACGAGCGGTGAGTGGTTACGGGCAGCCACGACCAGCGAGGTCGCCACGTGGGTCAGCCCGGGGCCATGGGTCACCGAGCAGATCCCGGTGCGTCCTGATGACCATCCGTATCCCTCGGCCATGGCCACCGCGGCGCTTTCGTGCCGGGCCTCGACTATGTCCACGCCGCGGCGCCGGAGCGCGATGAGCAAGTGCATGTTACCGTCGCCCATGAGGCTGAAGACATGGGTGCAACCGGTTTCCGCGATCGCCTCGGCGAACGCTTGTGCGTGAGTGGGAACGGCGGCGTCAATGCCGGCGAACGTGCTCAAATTCGGTACCGCCTCAGTACGTTGCTGCCCATTGATGGACTCCTTTACCGCATCAAATGCTCAGAGAAGAAAGGAAGCAATTTCGTCTCGAATCGTTCGGGGATTCGGTTGGTGTGGTTGCCGCTGTAGACCTCGAACGTGTGCGGCACGCCGTAGGAGTTCAGGATCCGGTCGAATTCGGTGAGGTTCGCCGCGATATTTGTGTCCTGGTCGCCGACGTCAAAGGCGATGTCCTGCTTCTTCAGACTGCCGATGTACTGATCGACCATGGCCAGCGGCCGATTGGCGGTCATCCGGGCGAGGACCGACGCCTGGGGCTCGCCGTTCTTGAACGGCGAGTCGTAGTAGAGAGGTGGGTTCTTCGGGTTGGGCGCCCACGAGGCCGTGGCGGCGACCGCGGTCCTGATGCTGGAAGGGATCTGGCTGTAGTGGCCGGGCCGCGTGGTGAACGCTTCGAATGCGGCGATCTCTTCTGGGGTGTCCGGGATGTTGCTGGTGGGTGAGATGCAGCATGAGCTCAGGATGTACAGAGCGGAGAAGACGTCAGGGTGCTTCATGCCGATCCTCATCGCGCCGTAGCCGCCCATGGAGTGACCGGCGAGGCCTCGGGCCTCCGGCCGCCGGATGGTGCGGAAGCGCGCATCGATGTAGGACACCAACTCCTGCGCGACGAAGCTCTCCCAGTCCCCGGTGGTCGCGCCGCTGGAGTAATTGCTGCCGCCGAAGACGGTCATCGCGTTCGGCGTCACAATGATCATCTCTCGTGACATGCCTGCCTGGAGCGTCCGGTCGGCGAGAGTGGGGATATGCGTTGCCGCCCCGGAGCCGAAGTAGCTGAGATCCGTCTCCGTGAAACCGTGCAGCATGTACAGGACCGGGTATCGCCGTTGACGATCGGACTTGTAGCCGGGAGGCAGGTAGATCGAGACGTCACGGTCGGGGGAGTCTCCTTCGAGGTTGCCCTCCAGCGTTTTCGCGTGCACCTTGGCGCGGACCACCGTGCCATTTGTGTTCCGCTCTCCCTCGGCGAGTGGCGCCTGCAACTTGGCTCCCGCGCTTTGCGCGGGGGCCAAGCCGAGACAAAGCACGGCGATAACGCCGACCAGCGTCATCCTGCCGCTTCGCCTATTGCGGTTGTTCATACTGACTCCTGGCATGCGAATTCCGCTCTCTGTGTCTCCATAGGGAAGTCGATCCGGCTGGCCGGTTCAATACGCCGCGCGAAAGAGTTCGTGATCGGCCGATAAGGTGGGACGTGTCGGGTCCGTTCACCGCCGATTCCCCGGGAGATGTCGGCGGACATGAGCCGGGAGAATGGCGGCGCCGGCTGCGGCGAGGACCGCGAGTGCGGCGCAGGCCACGGGCAGGGAGAAGATCGCGGTCAGGGCGGCGAGCGCGAGCGGCGCGGCACAGGAGCCGAGATCGGTCGTCAGCCGCCACGAGCTGAGGAACGGCGCCGGTGACCGCGGGTCGGCGAGATCCGACCCCATGGTGGCCACGACGCCGCCGCTCCAACCGTTGGCCACCGCCATCATCACGGTGCTGGACAGGTACCACCATGATGCGGCCGGCAGCTGCGTAGCGAGCGCGAGGCCGAGGTGCGACAGCCCGAACGCGATGAGGGCCGGTACCGCGACCGCCAGCCGCCCCCATCGGTCGGTCACCACACCGCCCAGGTAGAACAGCGAGAAGTCGATTCCGGAGGCGACCCCGACGACGAGGGTGACGGTCACGTTGTCCAGGCCTATGGCGGCACCCAGGAGCGGCACGAGTATCCGCCTGGTGGCGCGCATGGTGCTGATGATGGAGATGGTCAGGCCGAGGGACAGCAGGACGCCGCGACGCTCCCACATCGTGTGGAACACCCGCGGTTTCGGCTCGGCGCCGTTGTTCTCTCCCGCGGGGAAGGGCGCGAGCGCGACGACGGCGGCCAGGAGCACGGACGTCGCCACGATGGCCAGAAAGCCGCCGCGTACGTCGCCGGTGAGATGCAGGGCGAGAGCGGCGAGGAACGGTCCCGCGAACATTCCCAGCCGCGTGGACCCGGCCAGGGCGGAGAGCGAGCGGCCACGCACCTCGACGGGAACGGCCACGGTGATCCACGTGTGGCGGGCCATGGTGAAGACGGCCACGCCGCTTCCGATCAGCAACGCGCCAATGGTGAGGACCTCCAGGGAGGGCGCCAGGTAAGCCCCGAGGCCACCGAGGCTGGTGGCTGTCGTCGATGCGAGCATGACCGGCCGCTCTCCGAATCTGGTGATGAGCCAGCCGGCGGGCAAGACCATGAGCAGTTGGCCGATGGTGAGCATGGCGGCGACCACGGCCCCCATGGCCGCCGACCCCGTCACCGATACGGCGGCGAGGGGGAGGATGGGGATCGCCGCGCCCTGCCCGCAGCCGTGCAGGACGTTCGGGATCAGTATGTTCGGCACCAGGTCGCGCCATGGAACCCTGGGCCGCGGCGTTGTCGTCAAGTCGGCCTCTGCACATCCATAGAGCTCCTTAGAGATCGCCGGGTCGGGTGCAAGCTCGACAATAGGAGAGATTGTTGACAATGTGAAGAACAATTTTGACGCGAGGTCGTGAGACATAGGAGCGGCATGACCGATAAGTCCGGCCTTATCGGTCGAGTAGTAAGTCAACGCTTTTGGGCTGTTACGCCCGGTTCTAGTGTTTCTGGCAAGTAACACGGAGGCCGGCGGGTGTGCCGCTCATGTGCAGTGAGGATGCAATCCGATGTGGAAGCCGAAAACCATGAGGTTCAGAACGGTGCTTGTCGGATCCGTGGCCGCGGGCTCTCTGCTGCTCGCGGGATGCGGGGGCGCCGCCGGCGGTGGAACGAGTGTCGCGAATCTTCCCAAGAGCGCCGCTGAGGCGGGCGGCCTTGACGTGCTGGTGAAGAAGGCCAAGGAAGAGGGAGAGCTCAGTCTGTACGCGGCCACAACGGAGAAGGCCACCACCGCGTGGATCAAGCAGTTCGAGCAGAAATACGGCATCCCCGTCAAGCTCTATCGAGACGGCAGCACCACGCTGTTCCAGAAGTGGGCGCAGGAAGTGAGCGGCGGCGTCGACAACGCCGACATCGTCATCCAGAACGTGTACCAGCTGTGGCAGGACGCCAAGACCAAGGGCTGGATCACCGACTACAAGACCGCGAACTACGACGGCTACGACTTCGAGAAGATCCTTCCCGGCTCCGGGCTTGCGGGAGCCGTCTACCCCTTGCACCAGAGCATCGGGGCGGTGGCGTGGAACACCAAGGTGACCACGCCCGCCCAGCAGGAGCTGCTGCGGAAGGACCCCGTGGCCATGCTCGCCGATCCCTCGTTCAAGGGCCAGATCGCACTCGGCGACACCGGCGGCGCGACCACCGCCGGAAACTATGCCGGCGTCATACTCCATCAGGCGGACAAGTACGGCTGGAAGTGGCTCGAAGGCGTCGCCGCCAACGACCCGGCGCTGTTTGAAAGCCAGATCCCGATCGCCGAGCAGCTGGTGAAGGGCGAGTACGCCCTGACCTTCGGCACGGACACGTTGTACAACGACTACATCGCCAAGGGCGCCCCCATCGAGTACAAGTACCCCGACCCCACCAACGCCGCCCTCTGGATGATCGGTCTCCCGGCGCGTACCCCGCACCCGAACGCCGCCCGGCTGTTCATGGAGTGGGCCACGTCGGCTGAGGGCCATGACCTCATGGCGACCCTCGGTTCGGGCATCGGCACCCGGACCGGTTGGGCGGACAAGCGCGAGATCGCCAAGCAGCCGTGGTACGCCGAGCCCGTCATCTGGTACGGCATGGCCACCGAGCCCGAGCTGCAGGGAAAGGGGTTCGCCGATTTCGTCACCAAGGTGAACGCCATTCTCAACAAATGATGGCTCTCGCGACGACGAACAAGGCGGTCGCCGGTATGCCGGCGGCCGTCTTCGCCATGCTGGGAGGCGACGTGGACCGGGCGAGAGCCGTGATGAGCAGCGACGATAGGATGCCACGATGACACCCCCGAGCAGCGATTGGCGCCACACCAGCCGCCAAAGGCTCATCGCGGGTCTGACGTTCGACCAGCTGTACACCTTTGAAACCCTTGCCCGCGCCGGGTCTTTTCGTGCCGCCGCCGCTGAGCTGATGCTCACTCAACCGGCCGTGTCACAACGCATCCGCCATCTGGAACGCCTGCTGGGCTGTACCCTGTTCGACCGCCGGCAGGGCGCACGCTCGGAGGTGACGGCGGCAGGCCGGGAGCTGATGAGCTTCGCCGAAGACATGCTCGCGCGCGCCGATCAGTTCCATCACCGGCTCGAGCAGATGAAGGACCTCCCGCAGAACGCGACGCTCACGGTCGTCAGCGATTCCGACCACATCAAGCATCTGCTGGTCGAGGCCGTGATAGCCATGAAGGAGACGGCGCCGTCCGTCCGTGTGATCATCAAGCACGAGCCGTCACGCCAGGCGTGCACGCAGACTCTGGCCAAAGGGGAGGCCGACCTGGGCATCTGCCGCTATCCGGCGCCCGGGAGTTCCCGAGTCTCGGAGTGGTCGAGGAGCGGATGTACCTCTACGCCCGGCCGGACGATCCCATCCACATGCTGGCGCAGAGCGAGCGCATCGACCACCTCGGGCAGGCCGACTTCGCGACCTTCGCCGAGGGAATGCGCAGCCGCCAGCTCGTGGAACGCTGGGCGGAGAAGGTCGGCGCGTCGCTGCGCATCGTCCTGGAATCCCGTGGCCTGGAGGCGATGCGCACCTATGTCACCCGGGGGCTGGCCTTGGCGATCCTGCCGGAGTTCTGTGTGGGAGAGGACCTGCGCGCGGGGCATCTGCGGGCCGTCGAGGCGCTCGGCCTGCCATTGCTCAGGCGCGCCGTCGTCCTGACCTCGCCCGACCGCGAGGCCCCGTCCACGGTTCAGGCCTTCCTCAGCATGCTGCCGGTGAAGCTCGGCGCGTCGCTGACTCCTGTCGAGCAGCCCGGCTCGGCGAACGCTTGACCCCCGTCCCGGCCGGCTCAGGTGTTCGCCGAGCCGGCCGGACAGGGGTCAGCCACCGAGTACCGTGGTCGGCGTCTCGGCGGCGTCTTCGCGTGACGACAGCGCCGAGCCCTCGCCGTCGTCATGCGCTCCGGTGTTGTCACGAGGGAACCAGGTCAGGTTCTCCGGCGTGATGAGCAGGGTTTGCTCGGCCCCGATCTGCGGCGGCCTGGATGTCGGCCCGGTGACCGCCTGGACGTGCAGCCGGTGCTCTCCCGCGGCGTACGTGCGTTCGAAGTGATCGCCGAGGAACTCGCTGGAGACGAGCCGGGCCCTGAACTCGTTCCTGCCGGGCGAGGCGGACGAGGGGCTCATGTCGTCTGGCACGCGCACCCACTCCGGACGGAAGACGACGGAGACCGCGTCCCCCTTCGAGGGGCAGTCGGCCGCCGTGGTGCGGGCGATGTCGAGCACCGTTTCCGGGCCGAGAGTGGGGACCCGCACCGTGAAGGCGTCCGCACCGACACCGGTCACGGTGCCGGGCACGACGTTGGCCTCGCCCACGAAGGTGGCGACGAACGCGTTCTCCGGCCGGTGGTAGAGCGCCCACGGGTCGCCGACCTGCTGGATGACGCCCTGGTTCATGACGACCACGCGGTCGGACATCGACAGCGCCTCGGACTGGTCATGCGTCACGTAAAGAACGGTGATGCCCGTTCTGCGCTGGATCTGGCGGATCTCCTCACGCATCCTGGCCCGCAGCTGGGCGTCGAGGTTGCTCAGCGGCTCGTCCATGAGGACCAGGCTGGGCTCGGTGGCCAGCGCGCGAGCCAGGGCGACACGCTGCTGCTGCCCGCCGCTGAGGTCGGTGGCATGCCGGCCGGCGAACTCTGCCAGGCCGACCAGCTCCAGCATCTGCTGGGCCTTGGCACGAGCCTGGGCCTTGGGCATCTTCTTGGCCTTGAGCCCGTACATGACGTTCTCCAGCGTCGTCATGTGCGGCCACACGGCGTAGGACTGGAAGACCATGTTGATGTCCCGCTTGTGCGGCGGGACGTTGATGGCGGGGGTGTAGAGCCGCTCACCGCCCAGGGTGATCTCGCCGGACTGCGGGAGGTGCAGGCCGGCGACGCAGCGCAGCGTCGTCGTCTTGCCGCAGCCGCTGGGTCCCAGGAGGGTGACGAACTCGGAGCGGCCGATCTCCAGATTGACGTCCGAAACCGCACGCGCGCCACCGTATCCAGCGACAAGCCCTTTGACCACCAGACCGTCGTCCACCTGTTCAGTCACCTCGTTCATCGTCTTCCCGCGCCCATCAGACGCGGTTGTGCAGGTTGCCCGGCCGGAACACCGCTCTCATGATCACGATCCATGCGATCATGAGAGCGGTCTCGAGCAGGCCGACGACGGCGGCGGCCGGCAGCGAGGCCTGCTGGGCGTAGTTGAAGGACAGGATCGACAGCAGCATGGTGTCCGGCGTGTAGAGCAGGATCGCGGTGTTGATCTCCCGGACCGTGAACAGGAACACCATGATGACCGCCGCCGCAATCGACGGCCGCATCAGCGGCAGCAGAATGGTGGACATCATGCGGGCTCGGCCGGCCCCGCACATCCGCGACGCCTCCTCCAGCGACTTGTCGATCTGGGCGAAGCCGTTGCCCGTGACGCGGGTGGCATGCGGCAGGTAAGACGCCACATAAGCCACCACCATGACCGCCAGCGTGCCGTACAGCGGCGTGCCGAGATACAGGGCGAACACGCCGGTGGCGAAGACGATTCCCGGAACGGCCAGCGGCGACATGGCGACGGAGTTGAGCAGCCCCGAGCCCTTGTGCCGCACCCGCTCGGTCACGTAGGAGGTCAGGGTGCCCACGGCCACGGTGGCGATGGCCGTCACGACGGAGACCACCACGGTGTTGACCAGCGCGCCCTTCAACTCGGGTGTCGACAGGACTCCCATGAAGACCTCGGTGGTGAACCGGATCTCACCCAGGCTGCTCGAGGTGCTGAACGCCCGCAGGCACAGTGCGGCGTACGGTAGGGCCGTAGTCACCAGGGCGTACACGACCAGAAGAAGGATCACCGCATACTTTCCCCCGCCCAGGCGGATCCTCTTCCTGTTCTGCGATTTACCGGTGACGGTGACGAACTTCGACGACTGCCGCAGGCCGCGCTGGTACAGCCACAAGCCGATCACACTCAGCAGGACCAGCATGGTTCCCAGTGCCGCCGCGAGGGCGTAGTCACTCGGGTAGCCGTTCGTGGCCCGGTAGACCGTCACGGCCAGGGGTTTGAAGCTCATCTTCGCGCCCAGCAGCGCTGGCACCGAGAACATGCCGGTCGCGCTGACGGTGATGAACATGACCGACGACAACATGGCGTGCCGGACGGCGGGCAGGGAGATGCGCAGCGCCGTCTGCAGGGTGCCGCGCCCGTTCATGTGTGAGGCCTCTTCCAGGCTCGCGTCCATGTTCTGCAGGCTCCCCGACACCAGCAGGTAGCCGTAGGGCACGTAGTGCAGCGCCAGAATGATGATCAGCCACTCGAACGTCATCACGTTGATCGCCACCCAGTCGGGCAGGCCGAGACCCCGGGCGATCTGGTTCAGCAGTCCGGTGCGAGGCGCACCCAGTTCGAGGAAGGCCAGCGCGCCGATGAACGGCGACAGGAACAGGGGCGCTATGACGACGAGCTCGAACACCTTCCTAAACGGCACGTCGGTGCGTGCCAGGATCCAGGCCAGCGCGCCGCCCAGGACCGTGGCCAGGAGCCCGCACGCCAGCGACATGGCCATGGTCTCGGCCAGCACTTTCCAGATCTCAGGCGAGCCGTAGGAATTCGCCAGGGCGTCGAGCGTGAAGGTGGCCAGCGGGTCACGGGGGTTCTCCGAAACAGCGCGGACCAGCACCAGCGCGGTCGGGAGGAACACCAGAAAGGTGAGGAGCAAGATGACGAGAACGATGAGAGCCCGATTGCCTTGCATGCCTCCTCGAAACATCCTCGGCGCACGAGGCTGGAGCGTTTCCTCCGGGGCCGGCGTCACCATGCGCCATCACCGCTCGGTCGAGGGACTTCGGCCGCCGGTAGCGGGCCCGCGACGGACGATCGGCAAGACGTGCGCCTCATCCGCAAAACCTCCAGATACGTGATCGAGCGATGGTCAGCCGTCTAGCCGCAGTCTGCCGATCCCTTCGTCGATCTCGATGGATGTGTCGTACTCGGCCGACAACTGCTGATATCGCTCGAGCACCCGGGAGCCGTTGACCCGATCCGCAGTGAGCGGACGGCCCTCGGTGAGCGGGTGCCGCTCCGACTTACCGGTAGAGCGAGTGATCTTCGCTTCCTTGGAGACCTCCCGGCCGAGCTCGACCGGGTGGAGCGTGACACCGGTGAGCCGGCCGTCGGTGAAGTGGACCTTGATGATGGCCGAGCTCCACCATGTCTCGGAGGGGCCGTCGAGACCCGGGTGCAGGGGATGGAGGTCAGGGGTGAGCGTGGGCAGCGCGTCGACGTCGTGTCCCCAGGTTTCGTAGCTGTCGTAAGGGACACGCTCAAGGAACTCCGACTGGGCGAAGAAGTTGCCCAGGCCGTAGAAGATGGGCTTGCCGCGGTAGATCTCGATGCCGAGGGTCCGGTGCCAGCCATGGCCGACGAAGACGTCGGCTCCCGCCTCGATGGCGCGGTGGGCGAATTCGCGGACGAACCGGGGCGGCCGGTCACCGCGTGGGCCGTCGGCGATGTTGAAGTGGTGGGCGACCATGACCAGGTCGGCCATCGCGGCGGCCGAGCGGATCGAACGCAGGTTAGCCTCCAGATCGCCTTGGTGGCACTCAGAGATGATCTCGTAGCTGTCGCCCTCGCGAAAAACCATCTCACCGGCCGCCGACTGCCCGCCCGGCAGATTGTATTGGAACTCCTCTGCGGTCAGCATCCGGCCGGTCTTGCCGAACCCGCAGTCCTTGCTTGTCCGCAGGATGTTCAGCCGGTCCGCCGCCGCCCTCAGGTGTTGTGCCGCCTCTTGCGGCACTGTGTAGGTCATCGTGACCCGCAGCGGGTTGATGCCCGGCCGGCCGGCCATGGTCTCCTTGGGCCGGCCCGCCCATTCGTGGGGGCGGTTGCCGGAGCTTGTGGCGATCAGCGCCATCCGGCCCCGCGGCGTTTCGACGAAAACGGGGGCGCGGGCCTCCTCCAGGTCCTGACCGGTGCCGGCGCAGGCCAGCCCCGCCGCCCGGCAGGACTCCAGTGTGGCGGTCAGGCCGCGCTCGCCGAAGTCCAGGCTGTGATTGTTCGCCGTCGACATCATGTCCACGCCGAGCCAGCGCAGATCTCGCGCTATCCGGAGGTCGGCCAACATATAACTGCCGAACCAGTCCCCTCGGCCCGGATAGACCTTCGAGAAATCGGCGAAGTTCATCTCCAGGTGCGCGTACGCGACGTCCGACCCTTTGAACAGGTCGCGTACCTCCTGGAATTCCTTCTCCGAGTGCATGGAGAACGGCCTGGTCACCATGCATTCTCCAGCGATCGCAACCGACCAGTCGGCGTGGTTGGGCATGCGGCCTGCACTTCCTTTCGTTCGGAATGCCCTGATGACAATCGCCCGCCATACGGCGATATCCCTTTGCCACTCAGGTTTCCGTCAGGTTAAGTGGGTCGCCTGGCGTCCAAAAGACCACACCTCCTGCTCGGGTCATCAGCGACACTTATCACTTGCCGCCGCGAAGGCGGGGCGCCAGGCTCGGGTCAGCAGGATGCCGTCCTCGTCGCTGAGCAGCTCGGGCCCCGGGTGGAGGGTCACGACGCTGAAGGAGACCGGGAGCTCACGTTCTCCGGCGCCCTGTTTGCCGCTCGTGCCGCCCCAACCGGGGTAGCGGGTGCCGACGAGGATGGTAGCGCGGGGCCCGAAGCAGAGGCCGACGTAGTGTTCGCGGCGCTGGGGTCCGTCAACGCCTACCGGCGCAAGCCCGGCATAAGCGAGAACGTCGAGCTGGCGGAGCTGTCGGTCAGACGGCCAGCCCAGTGAGCGCCGCGCGGTCGACGCCGGGCAACCGCTCAGCGACCTGGATCGTCGCGTCCACGTAGCGCTGCCGCAGATCACCAGCCCCGTCTCCACCAGCACCCGATCGGCCACGATCACGGTGTCCACGTCGGCGGCCCCGCCCATCAGGAGGAACCCCTCGAATGGACGGGGCCGCAGCAGGTAACCGCCAGTCGTCGGCGGGGACCAGCACGAGGCCGACCTGCCGCCTGGGACCGGCGACCTGCTGGAGCGAGCCGTACGGGAAGTGAAGGTTCCGGACGGTGAGCGCGTCTACGTGTGGCTGGCGGGTGAGGCGGGGCAGTTGAAGCCGCTGCGCCGCTGGGTCAGGGACGAACTGGGTCTCGACAAGGGCGACTACAGCGTCACGGGCTACTGGAAGCGTGGCGTCGCTGACTACGACGATGATGATCAATGACGGACAATTCGGTCATATTGAGCAAGTCGCACCTTGCCCCCTTAACTACCGAGGAAGAGTTCGATGTCTACTGGTTTGAAGTGGCGCCTTGGTGGCGCCCTGATTCTCGCGCTGTCTCTGGTCGCGTGCGGGTCTGACAGTGGGGGCGAGACGTCGGAGGCCAAGGCGGCCACGCGGGTCGTCAAGGCAGACAACGGCGGCATCGCCATCCCGGTCGTCCCAAAGCGGGTGGTCGCGACAGGCTATGCCGTACCCGCTCTGATCCAGGCCAAGGCACCGCTCGTCGGGATCTCGACGTGGCCGCGCGGCGAGGCGACGATGAACGCCGAGATCAAGGCCACCTACGACAAGCTCGCGAAGGTCGCGGGCGACACGGCGGCCGACACCAACTACGAGGCGATCGCCGAGACCAAGCCGGACCTCACCGTCATCGGTGTGCCGAAGCCGGTGCTCGGCGAGATCGACCTCAAGCGGCTGCAATCTATCGCGCCCGTCGTGGCGATCGGGCCGAGTATCCCGTCGGCGTGGCGGGAGCTGTCGCAGCGCCAAGCCGACGCGGCGGGCGCGATGAAGGGCTTCGACGCCGTCAAGGCCGCATACGAGGCCAAGGCCGCCGAGCTCACCGCGAAGTACAAGGATGTCCTTCCCGCGCTGAAGCTCGCCCACGTCGGCGCCTACGGCCAGGTCGACAAGGGCACCTTCCAGCGCGAGTTCGACGGTTCGTGGGGCACCAACGTGGCCTCACGCGTCGAGACACGCACGTACGCCCAGACCGTCATCAGCCACTTTCTCGGCGGCGTCCAAGAACGTACACCCTTGTTGGACGGCCGCCGTCCCCTTCGCGGCAGGCCGTGGAGCGGCGATGACGTCTGCCTGGCCCGCTTCGACCAGCGGTGGGGGCTGGTGCAACCCGGACAGTGAGGAGACCTCCGTCGACAGCTTCGACTCATCCCCACCGACAGGCCCAGCAGGCCGCGGCCACCGCCGACCTCGCCGGGCAACGTGCGGCTGCCTGAAACCCTGATGTCTCCAGCCGCACGAATGAGGGCGACGCCACCTGGCACGCCTGGCAACCTCCGGCACAGGCGCGCCAGCCGTACCCGAGCACGTCCGGCCGGCCCCGACAGCGGGTCCATCCACCAGCTCCGCCTCTGTCTGACGGAGAGGAACTCTAGTCGTGCCGCCGTGCTGATCGCCGGGCGATGGCCGCCTGAACGATGGGGCCATTGCGCCCGTCTGCAAGTGCCCATAGATCAGCGCGGCCTTCGGCGATTCCCGCCTACTTGAACGGCTCAGGTAGAACTACCTGAGCCAACCATTGTCACGCCGGCTGCGTGGAAATGGTTGGCAGGCGGCGCTGCACGGTTACGGTGACGTAGAAGGTGCCGTTTCCGTTTTCCATGTTGTCGTCGTTGAGGCGGAGCCAGAGTTGCGAGCCGTCCTGCTCAGCGGGGACGGCCATAGGCCCTACGCCGCCGCCGACGTAGAAGTAACTGTGGTTGTCGAAGCCGGCGATGAGGCTGGATCCGCGCGCCTGGGGAAGGGGGTACCAGGGTTTGCCGGGCCCGTCGAGTCCTTCGGGCCCGTTGCGGCCGATGAAGGTCCAGCCCGCCCAGATGCTGCCAGTCGCGGTGATGGTGATCTTGTCCCCTCGATTGAGTCTGATACCGGTGTTGACCGGCCCGCTTCCAGACCCTTCACCGACCTGGATGCCGTCCATCTTCACTTCCGGACCGCCATAGACGTTGGCGTCCACCACGCGCACGACCTGTGTAGTTCGGTTGACCGCGGTCAGATTGTGCTTGGGGGCCACATATCGCACCGTGTACCTGATGGGCGCAGCCGGAGTGTCCGCGGTTACCTTGATCTCGTTTTGGATGAACGTGGCTAGGCTCGCGGCCGGGTTCACCAGCAGGCGGGCCGCTTCGCCGGCCGCGCCGCCGACGACACTCACCTGAAGCGTGGACTTCCGCAGGACGTTCTTGTGGCTGACGTCGATGTTGAGATCTCCCGAGACCGCCCCCTCCCAGACCGCTTCCAGCGCCGACTTGACCTCGCCGGAACTCGCGGTGGACTCGGCGAAGATGAGGAGAGCCCGGCCGTAGGACACGTTCGCGATGTAGCACGGCGGGTTGTCGGGTCCCGCATATAGCTTGACCTCGTCGAGACTCACATCGTCGGCGAAGAACCGTGAAGGTGATCCATCCGGGGTGAAGGCGACGTTGTAGTAGGTCTGCGTGAACAGCCCCAATGTGGTGGATTGTTCCAGCTTGCTGGTAAGCCTGGTCCTTGCGCCGACGCCGAACATAGGTCCCTTGACGTTGAGGCCGAGGTTGATCGCGCCCTCCTCCAGGCTGCTGATCTGGACAAGACTCTTTGCGAGGGCAGCCTCGGCGTCTTCGGGGGCGAGTTCACCGATGAGGGTGTTGAGGGTATCGATGTAGGACGGCAACGAGGGTGTGTCCAGGTAACTACTTCGGGATCTCGTGCTCTTCGTCTTGAGATCGGTGGTGACGGTGATCGTCCCTGGATGGCGGGTCAGGTTGATGGGAGCCAACGCGCCGGTCCGCACCGACTGGCCCGTCACGACGGCACCCGCCCACATGACGTCGGGAACCGGTGACGTCTCCGTGAATTCGTGGACGAGGGCGACGATGTCTCGCGTGGATTCCCTGACCTCGACATCCACGTCATCCACTCGGGCCGATCGCTCACTGACGCTGATCTCACGCTCGCTAGCCGGCTCGGCGGGCAGCGGTGCCAGCGAACGAAGGTAGGCGTCCACCTCCAGAACGCTTTGCGGGGTGGTGGTGATGCTCGGCAGCGCCGGCCCTTGGTCGATGTGGAACAGCTTTAGATCCGACGGCTCTACGACGGATACGCGCTCGCGCGGCAGGGAGGCGAGGGTCTGCTCGTCGGGCACTTCCCGCAGGGTGCTGGCCCGCACCAGAAAGGCGGAGGTGGCGTCGGGAGCAATGTGTAGCGTCCCTTCGATCAGGGAGGGCAGCGGTCTACCCTGTTCCAGCTCGTCGAGATGATGGTCGGGGAGGACGCGTACGGCCTCGTAGCCGCCTCGGCCGAGATGTGCGAAGGTGACGTCATCCGGAATCAACCGGCGTCGGCCGTCCTCCACCAGATAAACGTGCGGGGAAGATTCGCCCTTGACCAGGATTCCGTTGTCTGCAGGAGTGGTCATGTCGCTTCCTATCTTGGGATGAGGACTTGACCTTAGGAACGCGGCGGCGGGCGGCGCCTCAGGGTGGGGCTCGAGGAAATCCCTCAAGGCCACCAGGTTGGGGTCTAGGCGGGATGAGGTCATCCGCCCACGATGGGGGAATGGTTTCGGCGTTCGTTGGGCGAGTCTCCGAGCTCGAACGACTCGGGATGATCTTCGGTGAGGTCACATCCGGCATCCCGCATCTGGTCCTGGTAGACGGTGTTGCCGGTATCGGCAAAACGACGCTGATCCGCCGCTTCCTATCCGACCGGCCCGGATTATCTGTGCTCAACGCCAGCGGAGATGAAAACGAAACCGATCTTCCGTACGGCGTGCTTTCCCAGCTGACGAGGGAGGCCTACCCAGCCGATTGGGATCCGATCGCGGCAGGGATCGAGCTGCTGGAACGCTTAGGAGCGCTCCAAGACAACGGGCCGATCGTGGTGGTCGTGGACGACGTGCACTGGGCCGACCTTCCATCATTGCAGGCGGTGACCTTCGCACTGCGCCGCCTGCGCGCCGATCAGGTGCTGTCCATCGTCATCGTCCGCGAGTTGGCCGGCGCGGTCCTCCCTACTGGGTTGCGCAAGCTGCTGGAGGATGACCGGACGACCCACATCCGGCTCGGCGGGCTGCCTGCTGCCGAGCTTCGCGAGCTCCGGCCACGTGTCGGCGGCGGTTTGCTGAGCGGTCCGGCAGCGGACCGCCTGTGGAGTTTCACCGCGGGCAATCCCCTGCACGTGCGCGAACTCTTGGAACACCTGCCGGCAGAGGCCCTGAACGATCTCACACGGCCGCTGCCAGCTCCCCGCGGGTACGCCTCGCTGGTGCTGGCTCGAACAGCTGACTGCAGTCCGGCCACCCGGGATTTACTGGCCGCTGCTAGTGTCCTGTCCCTTCCGCGCCCCATCGATGAGATCGCCAAGCTCGCCGCCATCGAGCCGCTGACCACGCTCGAGGAGGCAGTCCACGCAGGACTGCTGGAGGAACAGCGGGTCGGCTACAGCCTTCAGGTGAACTTCCCGCACCCCTTGACCCAGGCCGCGATCTACCAAGGACTCGGGGCGGCCACTCGGCATCGCCTACACATACACGCGGCAGAAATCACCATGTCCGACCTTGAGAGTCTCCATCATCGGGTACGTGCGGCCACCGGACCTGATCCCGAGCTGGCCGCCGAGCTGGCCGCCTTCGCACAAGACGAGCAGCTCACCGGCCGGTGGTCCGCTGCAGGAAACCACTTGGTGCAGGCCGCTCTTTTGTGCTCGGACGAATCCCAGCACGCCCAGCTGATCGGTGAGGCCATCGGCGCTCTTGCCCACGCTGGCCGAGTACACGAGGCGACAGAACTAGCCCAAACACTGCCCGCCACCTGCCCGCCCGAAGTCCGTTCCTTCGCTCAGGGAGTCCTGGCCCAAATCCAAGGCCGCAGCGACGACGCCATCCCGTTCCTGATCGAAGCATGGCAACACGCTGATCCAGCGGCCAACCCCCTGATGTCGGCCCGCGCGGCGGAGCAGCTGGCCATCCACACGGCGATGGCAGGCCAAGCCGCCCAGTCAATCTTGTGGGCAGACCGCGCGCTCAGCGTCGCCAGGCAGGGCCTGGATATGGGTATCGTCCGGGGCGTACGCCTGTTAGCAGTGGCCTTCCTCCAGGGTCCCGACAAAGCACTGGAAAGTGTCGCTCACTTGCCCCCGGCCGCAGCCGGCAACCGACATGACCGCGACCAACTGGTCGGCAGGGCGACAATCCGAACCTGGAGTGGCGACGTTCACGGCGCGATCGCCGACCTGACCGGCCTGCTCGCCTGCAGTGAGCACCTGTCGGCCTTCCAGCGCATCGTCGCGCATTCCCACCTTGGTAACGCCCTTCACCTGGCAGGCGACTGGGATGACGCTCTCGTCCACGGTGAGATCTCGGTTGTTCTTGCGGAGGAGTTCGACCAGCGTTGGATGGCGGGAGGCGCCCATGCCCTGGCCGCCTTAGTGGTCCAGTCCGTAAGTCATGCGAGGGTTCACACGGCCGCGGATAGTGCGGCAGGCTGGTGGCCGCAGCCAGCGGGTTGCTGGAAGTGGCGCTCCTTCTGTTCGTGTCGCTCGATCCGGGCC
>NZ_BAABDQ010000083.1:0-17453 GCF_039539705.1 Nonomuraea rosea
CCGTCACGTCCGACCTTCTGCCGTCAATCTTCTACTTCAGCCTGCTGCGGGCAGTTCGTCGTGTTGCCGATAACTGCTGCTGCTGCCCGGTGGATCCGTTCCTTGCGATGCGAGAAACGATAGTACGTACAGCAGCGAATGTCTACTACGGCCGGTGCAGATTTTCGGCTCCAGGTGCTGCAGCCTTCTGGCCTGCGCAAGTGCGGTGACAGATGCCTCCGAGTGGATCCGGACGCCCCGGCCCGCGCCTGATTGTCGGAGCTGTTCGCGGTGTAGGTGGTGCCGATCATCCGTTGCTGATCACGGCGGCGAGGAATCGCATGTCCAGCATGCTCTTGGAGAAGGAGAAGCCGGTGATCTTCTTCGCCAGTGCGAAGGATCGCTGGAACGGGGCATGGACGCCCGGACCGTCCCAGTCCTGGTCCGGATCCAGCCCGACCTCCCGCATCTCGCCGACCAATCGGTCGGGATCGCTGCCCATGCGCGCATAGGGAGACAACTGGTTGAAGTGGGTGATCCGTTCGCCGTCGACCGCGTAGGTGAAGTAGTCGTGGGCGTGGAGGTTCCGGTCAATCGCCACGACCTCGGTCCCCTGGGAGAGGCTGGGCAGCAGGTGGCGATCAAAATCGATCGATCCCGCCCAGAGTTGGACGAGCACTGTCCAGCCGGCCGTCTCGAGTGCGCCCACGTAGCTACTGCGCAGGTTGTCGGCGTCGATGCACTCCATCGTTCGTTCCTGGAGGCCGTCGAAGGTCACCTGCTCGATGTCGTCGAGCCCTGCGCCGAGGCGCGTCAACGCCTCGCGAGGGGTGAGGGATCGGGCGAAGGACACACAGGAGACGTCGTAGAACGGGCCGCGCTCGGCAAGCCAGGCGAACTCCTCGTACGAGTCCGTCACGCCGGCTCTCCCCTGATCGGCTGCGCAACCCCTGCTCATTCCCCTGATGGCCGTCACATCGCTCCCTTGAGCATGTATCGGTTTCAGTGGTTTGCAAGCGGCACAATACAGACTTTGCTCAGCAACCACGTCGTCGTCCGCTTGGACGACAGGAAGAGAAGACAACATGCAGCTAGGCAAGAAGCTCACTGCTATCGCCGCTTGCGCCTTCATGGCGAGCGGGATGCTGGCCACGGCGGTTCCCACAGCAGCTAATGCGGCTACGTCGGTTACCGCGAGCGAAAGTCAAGCTCGTTACTATTACGGTGCGATTGCTGTGTCGCGGTACGGCCGTACTGGCAGGTCCTGGGACTACAGAACAGTGTCTTCCGCCAAGCGGCGGGCGCTGCGGGAATGCGGCTCCGGCTGCAAGGTCCTTGTCACCTTCGTCAACGGGTGTGGCGCCGTCGCCTACAACTCCAGGAGAAACGTCTACTGGGGCGGCAGGGGGAGCACCCCCGCCAGGGCGAAGCGGAACGCTGTTGCCAATGCGGGCGGCGGCCGCTGGATCGCCTATCAGTGCACCAGGCGATAACGCTGACACGGCAGCCGGCATTCGTTGGCTGAGCTGAATGTATGCGGTGGTCGGGCGGGCCCGGTGACGATATCGGCGGGCGCGTGCTTGGTGAGGGCGTCGCCTGGGTGACCCTGGCGGCGGCGTGTTCCAGGGCCGGTGTGGCCGGTGACGGCGTTGAACAGCGCGCCTTCCGATAACTGGGTCCGCCCGGATCACGGGCATGCATGCATGAGTTCAGGGAGATGCACGCGGAAGGCCGACCGTGCCCCTCCGCTCGGTAGCTGTCAGACCGCCCGGGCGATGCAGATGCGGGCGTTCAGGCGCGGCCCCGCCTCGTAGAACATGTACTCCACACCGTCCTGGGTGCCGAACGACGGCGCCGCCACCCGGCCGTTGTCCGAGGCGATCGGGGAGTGGAAGACGCCGAGGTGCGTCTCCCTGTCGAACGCGTTGCCGACCTCGGTGATCCGCATCCGGCCGTCGTTGCCGTGGTAGGCCACGTACGTGGTCCCGTTGCGTTTGACGAGGGTGGCGCCGGAGATGTCGGTCACGCCGTCCGGTTCGGGGTTCACCAGCGGGGTCGCGCTGAACTGCCAGCCGTCCCACCCATTGGGTGACCAGCCGTAGAAGATGCGGCGGCCGTTGCGCACCCCCATGAAGATCATCACGTACTTGTTGTTCCGGCCGGGCAGGGCATGCTCGAAGACCCGGGCGTAGGACGTCTCCGAGGTGCCGGGCACCAGGCGGGTGCTCAGGATCGGGGTCTCGTCGGTGAACGTGATGCCGTCGGTGGAGCGGGCCACGCGCGTGGTGAAGTTCTCGCCGTGGAAGTAGCAGAAGAACTGCCGGGTGGCGGCGTCCCAGGTCACATGGGGTGAGGACACGTGCGAGACCGTCGTGGTCGGCAGGCGGTTGTCGATGAGCGGGTTGCCCGAGTAGTCGTCGAAGGGGCCCGCCAGGGAGTTGGCGAAGGCCACGCAGATGCCGCCCGGATCCTCGTGCGGAGCGTAGTAGAGGTAGTAGCGCGCCCGGGGATTGCTGAGCTTGTCGTACACCCCTCTGATGCACGGGAAGATGAACTCCCCCGTCGGGTTGTGGCTGAGCGGCAGGGCCAGCGCGTCGCGCAGGTACCGGAAGGCCGGCATCCCGCCCGGGCCCGCCGCCGCGTTCGCGGCTGGTCCGAGACTCAGTCCTGCGGCCACGCCCGCCGCCGCGCCCAGTAAGACGGTGCGCCGTCGGATCAATGGAGTGTCCACGTGGGCTCCTTCACGCTGCGTCGCGATGCGGAACCACACGCTCTCGCCTAGCAGATCGCTGAGTCAAGGTGCTAATACGAATTATTAACGGCAAATGAACTCTTGACAGCGCGCTGGGCCTTGCGAAAGATAGGGCCCTACCAAGCTGCTAATGCGCATTGCCACACCATGGGAGGGCACGGACAGTGACTGGCCCGGGCCGGCGTCTCACCCAGCAGGACATCGCCAAGATGGCCGGCGTGAGCCAGACGACGGTGTCTCTCGTGCTCAACAAGCGCGGCGACGCCGAGGTGCGGATCGCCCCGGAGACCCGCGAAAGGGTCCTGCGGGTGATCAAGGAGACCGGCTACGTGGCCGATCCCGCCGCGCGGCGGCTCGCCGACGGCCGCAACCGCATCCTCGGCGTGTTCACCTACGAGGCGGTCTTCCCCACCGAGAGCGCCGACTTCTACCACCCGTTCCTGGGCGGCATCGAGGAGTGCGCTGAGGAGATCGGCTGCGACCTGCTGCTGTTCACCAGCGCGAGGGCGATCTCGGGGGCGCGACGGCAGATCTTCAACGAGGAGAGCCGCGTGCGGCTGGCCGACGGCTGCCTGCTGCTCGGCCGTACGGTCGACCGCGACGACCTCGCCCGGTTGCTGGCCGAAGGGATCCCGTTCGTCTCGGTCGGCCGCCGCGACGACGCGGGCGGGCCGGTGCCGTACGTGGGCGCCGACTACCCGTCAGCGGTCCGTGCGCTGGTCGAGCAGGCGGTGGCCCTCGGCCATCGGCGGCTGGCCTACGTCGGGGCGGGCACGGGCGGCGAGTCCAGGGCCGACCGCCTGCGCGGGTTCCACGAGGGCGTGGCGGCGACCGGCGCCGACGGCCGCCACCTCCCGCCTGGAGTCTCCCTGGAGGAGCTGGCCGGGGTGACGGCGGTCTTCGTCGAGGAGCACGCCGACTGCGTCGCGCTCACCAAGGCGGCGGGGGAGCGCGGCATGGAGATTCCCCGCGACCTGTCCATCCTCACCCTGGGCGCGTTCACCCGGCCCGTCCAGGCCGACACCGATTTCACGGGATTCCGCATCCCCAGGCGCGAGATGGGCCACAGAGCCGTACAACTGCTGGCCGCAGTCCTGGAGACCGGCGGGACCCCGCAAGAACTGCTCCCTTGCGAGCTCATCGCCGGCAGCACGCTGGCTCCGGCATCCGGAATGTGACAGGAGATTCCCCCACGTGGTTGAAATATCGGCAGACGCGGCCGTCGTCGGTGGCGGGCTGGGCGGCGTCGCCGCCGCGCTGGCCCTGCTGCGGGCCGGCCGCACGGTGATCCTCACGGAGGAGCATGACTGGCTCGGTGGCCAGCTCACCAGCCAGGCCGTCCCGCCCGACGAGCCCTCCTGGGTGGAGCAGTTCGGCGTCACGGCGAGCTACCGCGCCCTGCGCGAAGGCATCCGGGCCTACTACCGCGCCCACTACCCGCTCACCGAACGGGCGCGGGCGCAGCGGGAGTTCAATCCGGGAGCCGGTCACGTGAGCCGCCTGTGCCACGAGCCCAGGGTCGCGGTCGCGGTGATCGAGGCGATGCTCGCCCCCTATCGGGGTTCTGGCCGGTTGCGGGTGCTGCAGCCGTACCGGCCGGTGGGCGCGGAGGTGGACGGCGACCGCGTCACTTCGGTACGGCTGGCCCATCGCGACCACGACACCGAGCAGGTCGTGCTGCACGCGTCGTACGTGCTGGACGCCACCGAGACCGGCGAGCTGCTGCCCCTGACCGGCACCGAGTACGTCACCGGATTCGAGTCACAGGCGGAAACGGACGAGCCGAGCGCGCCCGCCGAGGCGCAGCCGATGAACATGCAGGCCGTCTCCGTCTGCTTCGCGGTCGACCACATCGACGGCGACCACACGATCGATCGGCCCGCCTCCTACGACTTCTGGCGCGCGTACGAGCCGCCCTTCTGGGGCGACAAGCTCCTGTCGTGGCGGTGCCCGAACCCGCGCACCCTCGCGATCATGGAACGTTCCTTCACCCCCAATCCCGACGACGACCCCCAGCTCGTCGAGGCCGACCAGCGCGTCAACCCGGGCGACGCCAACCTGTGGACCTTCCGCAGGATCGCCGCGCGCCGCAACTTCACGCCGGGCGCGTACGCCAGCGACATCACCCTCGTCAACTGGCCGATGATCGACTACCTGGAGTCGCCGGTCATCGACGTGCCGGACGCCGACCGGCACCTGGCGGCCGCCCGCGAGCTGTCCCTGTCGGTGCTGTACTGGCTGCAGACCGAGGCGCCCCGCCACGACGGCGGCACCGGATACGCCGGCCTGCGGCTGCGCGGCGACGTCACCGGCGGCGCCGACGGGCTCGCCCAGGCCCCCTACATCCGCGAGTCCCGGCGCGTCCGTGCCCTGACCACCGTCACCGAACAGGACCTGTCCGTGGCGATCCGCGGCGACAAGGGCGCCGTCTCCTATCACGACTCGGTGGGCGTGGGCATGTACCGCATCGACCTGCACCCGTCGACCGGCGGCGACAACTACATCGACGTCGCCTGCTCCCCGTTCGAGATCCCTCTTGGGGCGCTGATCCCGCAGCGGATGACCAACCTGCTGCCCGCCTGCAAGAACATCGGCACCACCCACATCACCAACGGCGCCTACCGCCTGCACCCGGTGGAGTGGAACATCGGCGAGGCGGCCGGCGCGCTCGCCGCGTTCTGCCTGGACCAGGCCACCACCCCGCACGCCGTGCGCGCGGACGGCCGGCTCCTGGCCGACTACCAGCAACGGCTCGTCCGCGACGGCGTGGAGCTGCGCTGGCCCGACGTCATCGGTTACTGACGCCGTCATCGACGCCAGAAGGAGAAACCCCCCATGAAAGCTCTCGGGAAGCTGGCGGCCCTTTCGCTGACCGCCCTCCTCACCGTCGCCGCCTGCGGCGACGGCGGCACCGCACCGGCCGCGCAGGGTCCGCAGCCGCTGCGCATGTCGATCTGGACCTCCAACGAGGACCATCTCAAGCTGTTCAACGAGATCGCCGCCGAATACCGCAAGTCCCACCCGCAGGTCGGTGCGATCACCTTCGACCCCATCCCGTTCGAGAACTACACGACCACGCTGACCACGCAGATCGCCGGCGGCAACGCCCCCGACCTCGCGTGGATCCTGGAGAACTCCGCCCCCGACTTCGTCGGCTCCGGCGCCCTCCTCCCGATCAAGAGCAAGATCGAGAACGCGGGCGAGCTGGTCCCGGCCGCCACCCGGCTGTGGGAGCGCGACGGGGAGCTGTACGCCTACCCGTTCTCCACCTCGCCCTTCGGCGTCTTCGTCAACACCGACCTGGTCAAGGCCGCGGGCCAGAAGACGCCACGCGAGCTGATGAAGGCCGGCCAGTGGGACTGGGAGCACGCCAACGAGATCAACAAGGCCGTCGCGGCCAAGGGGAAGAACGGCCTGACCATCCTCAACTTCGACTACAAGGCCTGGGACAACCTCGCCACCGTATGGCAGGGCTGGGGCGCCAAGGCATGGAGCGACGACGGCGGCACCTGCCAGTTCAACGCGCCCGAAATGGTCGAGGCCATGACGTTCGTGCACAAGGCGATCTTCACCGACAAGTCCATGCCGGGGCCGGGCACCGCCGTCGACTTCTTCTCCGGCGACACCGTGATGGCCGTCGCCCAGATCTCCCGCGCCGCCATGCTGAAGGACGCGACGTTCAAGTGGGACCTGGTGCCGCTGCCCGCCGGGCCCAAGGGTGAATACGCGGTCATCGGCCAGGCCGGGATCGGCGTGCTGAAGAAGTCGCCGCGGGCCGAGCAGGCCGCCGACTTCCTCGCCTACTTCGCCAACGCCGCCAACTCCGCCAAGCTCGCCGCGTACTTCCCGCCCGCGCGCGGCTCGTTGCTGACCGCGGACACCATGGCCAAGACCAGCCCCATGCTGAGCGGTGACCAGCTCCAGAAAGTGGTGATCGACGGCATCGAGAAGGGCGTGGTCAAGCCCAGCCACACCGGTCAGGCCGAGCTCGCCCAGACCGTCAGGGCCGCACTCGACCCGCTGTGGAAGCCGGACGCCGACGTCAAGGCGGTGCTGGACGGCGTGTGCGCGAAGATCCAGCCGATGCTGGGTGGGTGACGTGGCGGCGACGGACCTCCGCGAACGGGTGGCCGTGCGCGCGGCCACCCGGCGCCGCACCTTCTGGACCATCCCCCGGCGCGACGCCCTCGTCGGCTACCTGATGATCTCGCCGCAACTCGTGGGCAGCGTGCTGTTCGTGCTGCTCCCGCTCGGCCTGGTCTTCTTCTACAGCCTTCAGGAGTGGAACGTGCTGGCGGGCACGTTCGAGTTCGTCGGCGGCGAGAACTACGCCAAGCTGCTCGCCGACCCGAACATGGGGCAGGTGCTCACCAGCACCGCGCTCTTCTCGGTCGGCCTGGTCGTGCTCAACCTGACCCTCGCCCTCATCCTGGCCATCCTGCTCGACCAGCGGCTGCGCGGCACCACGTTCTTCCGCACGCTGTTCTTCTCGCCGGTGCTGGTGTCGCTGGTCGCCTGGACGATCGTCTGGCAGTTCCTGCTCCAGCAGGACGGCGGCATCAACGGCGTGCTCGGCGTGGCCGGCGTCGAGGGCCCCAACTGGCTGCGCGGCGATGCCACCGCCCTGCTGTCGGTCATCGTCGTCCAGGTCGTCAAGAACGTGGGCCTCAACATGGTCCTGTTCCTGGCGGCGCTCCAGGGCGTGCCGCGCCAGCTGTACGAGGCCGCGCAGCTCGACGGCGCCGGCGCCTGGACCCGGTTCCAGCGCATCACGGTGCCGCAGATCAGCCCGACGATCCTGCTCACCTCGATCATCACCGTGGTCGGGTCGCTGCAGGTGTTCGCCCAGATCGCCGTGCTCACCCAGGGCGGGCCCGGCATGTCCACCACGGTCCTCGTCTACTACCTGTACCAGCAGGCCTTCCAGTTCAGGCACCTCGGTTACGGCGCCACCCTGTCGGTCCTGCTGTTCCTGATCGTCGCGGCGCTGACGCTCGTGCAGTGGCGGCTGCGCCGGAAGTGGGTCTTCCATGAGTCGTAGCATGAGTCGCCGGGTCAAGCTCGCGCTGTACGCGCTGCTGTGCGTGTTGTGCGTGCCGTTCGTGTTCCCGACCTGGTGGATGGTCACCTCGTCGGTGAAGCCGATCAGCGACATCTTCGCCTTCCCGCCCGCGCTGGTGCCCTCCAGGTTTGACTTCTCCACCTATGGCCGGGTCTTCGAGCTGCAGCCGTTCGGGCAGCAGTACCTCAACAGCCTCTACATCGCCGCGGTGGTGACCGTCGGCACGATGGTGGTGGCCGCGATGGCGGGTTACGCCTTCGCCCGCATCCGCTTCCCCGGCCAGAACGTGCTCTTCCTGGTCGTGCTCGTCGGCCTGCTGATCCCCAGCGAGGTGACGATCGTCCCGTTGTTCCAGATGTTCCACACCGCAGGGATGACCGACACGCACTGGCCGCTGATCCTGGTGCCGATCCTGGGCGCGCCCAGCGTGCTGGCGACGTTCATCATGCGGCAGTTCTTCATCACGCTGCCCGGCGAGCTGGAGGAGGCCGCCAGGGTCGACGGGCTCGGCCGCTTCGGCACCTTCTACCGGGTGGCGTTGCCGCTGGCCAGGCCCGCGCTCGGCGCCGTCGCGATCTTCACCTTCCTGCACTCGTGGAACCTCTACCTCGAACCCATCGTGTTCCTGTCCACCCCGTCGAAGTTCACTTTGCCGCAGGCGCTCACCCAGTTCGTCGACGCCTACGGCTCGCCCCTGTGGAACGTGCAGCTCTCGGCCGCCACGATGACCGCTCTGCCGATTCTGGTCGTCTTCGTACTGGCCCAGCGGCAGTTCATCGAAGGGCTCGCGCACACCGGTCTGAAAGGCTGACCATGCTCTCCCGCCGCACCCTGCTTCGCGCCGCCGCCCTGCTCCCGGCCGTGCCCGTGCTCGCGCCCGGCACCGCCTACGCCGATCTGGCGCCGTCGCCCGCACTGAACCGCAGGTCGTTCGCCCCCCACGAGCAGCGCTTCGCGCCGTACCTGGCCACCCTCGCGCCCATGGTCAACGACATGGACGACACCGGCTTCTTCGCCGGCGGCTGGTGGCGCTCGCCGGCGGCGCCGTACAACGCCCGCGTGCAGGAGCACGTCTTCACGCTGGCCTGGTTCCACGCCAGCGCCCGCCCGTGGAACCCGTACGCCGGGGACGCCGGCCTGCTGGCCGCGCTCGACGCGGCGCTCGGCCACTACCTGTCGCTCCAGCACGCCGACGGCTCCTTCCCCGAGTACAACCGCGACCAGCACGGCCTGGCCCCCACCGGGTTCGGCATCGGCTACCTCGCCAAGACGCTGCGGATCCTGCGCGCGACCGGAGCGCTGCCCGCCCGGCAGGCCCAGCTCAGCGCCGCCTTGAAGACGGCACTGACATGGTTCCTCGACCCCGCCAACGGCACCGTCTGGCAGGAGCCGCTCAGCTACGCCAACCAGACCTCCTCCGGCCTGGCCGGGGCCGCACACGTGCTCAGGCTCGACCCCGATCCCGCGCTCGCCGCGAGCCTGCGCGAGGCGTTCGCCAGGATCTCCGCGACCGGCGTGAGCTCGGCCGGCTTCTTCCACGAGGAGGGCGGCCACGACATGAACTACAACTTCGAGGTCATGCTGCCCGAGCTCGCCGACGCCTACCTGCACCACCCGGACCCGCACCTGGTGGACATGGCCCGCAGGTTCACCGGCTTCCTGTCCTACAACCTGCTGCGCGAGCCCGACGGCGCCGGGTACCTGGTCAACGTCGCGCCCTCCACCCGCACCAGCGCGCGCTGGTACGACGAGGTCCGGCCCGACCCCGACAGGACCGCGCTCAACTGGACGTTCACCCGCCAGGTGCCGCTGCTGTCGGCGTTCATGACCGCCCGCGAGGACCTGGCCGCAGCCCGCGCGGCCTGGGCCGCGTCCACCGATCCGGTGCCGCCGCTCGCCAAGCAGGACACCTCGCCGCGCATCCTCACCCACGGCCTGTACGGCGAGCGCTTCCCCAGCAGGCGGCAGCGGGCCGCCGCCATCGCGGACCTGCCCTACCTGCGCTCGTCCGACTTCGTCGAACTGCGCAGGGACAGGGGCCAGGACTTCCTGTACGTCCGCAAGCCCGGCCTGTACCTGGGCGGCTACTTCGGCAACCGCGTCTCCCGCAGCCGCACCGGCCTGACCTTCCTCTGGCATCCCGAGGCCGGCACGATCATCTGCGGGCTCAACGACAACAACTACGCCTGCTGGTCCACCGTCTTCCCCGGCCAGGTCCCCGACTCCGCCGGCGCCCTCCCCGCCACCTACTTCCGCGGCGCCCCGGGTGGCAGCGAGTGGACCGGCGGCCGGGCCCCCGGCGCTTTCGGCATCCGGTACGGCAACGCGAACGTCAGCACGGACGTCCTGGTCACCCACCGGACGATCCGGCGCACGGTCACGGCGAACGCCGCGGCCACCGAGCAGATCCCCCTCGTCCTGCGGCCCGAGGACGTCCTCACCTTCACCGACGGCACGCCGGCCACGTTCGGCGGCTCGGCCACCGCCACCGCAGACGGCTTCGACGTGCGCCGGGGCCGCACCACGATCCGTTTCCGCTGGGGCACCCCGCTGCAGGCGACCGTCGCGGCCGGCACCGTGCGTTACTTCCGCGACGGCGCCCGCCGCTTCCACGCCCTCCGTATCCCGCACCAGGGCACATTCGACCTCACGATCACCCTGGGCTGACGCGGGCCCCATGGGCCGGGCGGGCGTCACCACTTGACGACGGGTTTTCCCTACCCCCTGCTCGCCGACGACGTCGCGCGCTCGCGCATCTGCAGGGTGATCGCCGGCTCGGAGGTCACCCTCACCACGACGCGGATGCGCCGGTTCGCGACGCTGCACGGCGGTATCGCCTTCCTGTTCAGCACCGTCATCATCGCGATCCTCGTCACGGTGCTGCTCGCCGCCGTCGGCTGAGCGGGGGTCCCGATGCGGCTTGGGCGCAATGCCGGCCGGCACAGCCCGGGTGCGGCTTTGTACGTACTCCAACAGCGTGAGTCCTGGGCTACTGGGAGGCAACCTCCTGGAAAGGCGGAGATCATGCGCAAAGTTCTGGCCGTGGCCGCCCTCGCGGCGGCGGCGATCGGGTTTCAGACGGTTTTCGCGCTGCCGTCGCACGCCGACACCCTGACGAACGTGACGGTGGGCAACCTCAACGTCTCGGCGGCCGCGGGCAAGGCCAACAACATCACGATCAGCACCAACGGATTCGGCCAGGTGGTGATCAACGACACCGCGGACACGGTCCGCGCCGGCTCCGGGTGCACCCAGATCAACTCCAGTACGGTCGAGTGCGCGAGCGTGACCCTCGTCCGGGTCTTCGCCGGCGATCTGGCCGACACCGTCACCAACAACTCGTCGGTGAGCTCGCACCAGTACGGCGACGCGGGGGCCGACACGCTCAGGGGCGGCGGCGGCACCGACCAGTTCTACGGTGGCGTGGGCAACGACACCACGACGGGCAGCGGCGGCAACGACATCTACAACGCCGACCTCCCCATCGACGGCGCCGACTCCTTCGCCGGCGGGTCCGGGGTGGACACCGCCGCCTACAACAACCGTGCGGCCGCCCTGACCATCACCCTGGACGGCGTGGCCAACGACGGGGCCGCGGGCGAGGCCGACAACGTCGGGAGCGACGTGGAGAACGTGCTCGCGGGCTTCGGGTCGGACACCGTCCAGGGGAACGGCGTGGCCAACGACATCCGGGCCGGTCAAGGCACCGACACCATCAGCGGCCTGGGCGGGAACGACACCCTCAACGCTCAGGACGGGACCGGCGGCAACGACACGCTCAACGGCGGGACGGGCACCGACACCTGCTTCTCCGACGTCGGCGACACCGAGACCAGCTGCGAGATATGAGCTGCGCGGGGCCGGTGACGCTGCGGCGCCGGCCCCGCGTGGACTACGTGTTCGGCGGCGCGATCGACCTCGGCCCGGTCCAGTACATCGACTACATGCTGCCCGGCATCCTCGTCTTCGCGTGCGTCTTCGCGGTGGCCGCCTATCGCCGGAGGATCGCCTGAGGCAATCTGGGACTTGTGCTCACCATCAGCCAGCTTGCAGCGTACGCCGGGGTGACGGTACGGGCAGTGCGCCACTACCACCAGATCGGGCTGCTGCCCGAGCCCGAGCGCGACCAGTCCGGATACCGGACCTACCACGCTGCCGCGGTCGTGCGGCTGATCCGGATCCACACCCTGGCGGACGCCGGCGTGCCGCTGGCCCGGGTGCAGGAGCTCCTCGACGCCGGCCCGGAGGAGTTCGCCGATGGCGTCCAGGAGATCGACAAGAAGGTGCGCGCCGAGATCCGGCGGCTGCAGGGCACCCGCGAACGGCTCGCCAGGCTCTCCGCCGGAGAGCACCTGACGCTCCCGCAGAGCGTCGTGGGCTACCTCGACCGGCTGCGCGCTCTCGGCGTCCAGGAGCAGTACATCGAGCTGGAGCGGGACAGCTGGATCATGGTCGCCGCCCAGGTGCCGGACTTCATCGACGCCGTGATCGCCAGCAAGCACGAGCAACTGGACGACCCTGACATGGTGCGGCTCTACGGCTTTCTCAGCGGGTCACTCGATTGGCCGGCCGACGATCCGCGGGTCGTCGAGATCGCCGACATCCTGGAGCGCCTGGCGATCCGCGCCGTGCAGGCGGGCGAGATGGGCGCCGACGGCTTCGACGACGGCTTCGCCGACCTGCTGGACTCGACCATGGTCGAGTCCGCGCCGGGCGCCCAGCGGGTCCTGGCGATCCTGGAGGAGCGGGGCTGGAAGGGCTGGACCCGCATCGAGCGGACGCGGTAGGGCGTGACCTCGCCCCTCAGGGTTTCGCGATGGCGACGCCGACGGTCGTGTCGCTCTGGCCGTAGGCGAACCACGTTTCCCGGAAGCGGATCAGCGCCTCGACGAAGGTGACGTTCGCGACCATGCCGTGGGTGTCCTCGCGGTTGACGTCACAGCAGGGATCCGGCGAGCGGGATGTTCTGGGTCCGCAGGGCGCCGGTGACCAGCCGGGCGATCCGCCGGGCGCCGTACGCCTCGAAGTGGGTGTGGTCGTTGCAGAAGAACTGTCCGACCGGCCCCGAGGTGTAGTCGCCGTTGTTGGGGCACAGGCCGAGGGAGTTGTAGTAGTCGACGCTGAGGGTCTGCAGGTCGATGACCGGTGAGCCGGTGGCGGAGCCGGCAGCGGTGGTCTGGGAGACGAAGCCCCTGTTCCTGACCGCGGTGCTGCCCGAGCAGGTGATGGCCGCGACGGCGGTGAGCAGGACCGGGTGGGCGCCGCGGGCCTGCGCCGCCTGCGCCATCATCGTCATCAGCTGCTGGTACCGCCCGGTGCCGACGTGGCGCGGGCAGGTCGCCGAGCTGTCGTTGATGCCGAACTGGATGAACAGGTAGTCACCGGCCTTCATGTTGGTGAGCATCTGCTGCCATCGGGACGAGTAGGCGGTGGAGCTCAGGACGCACTCGCCGTTCGAACCGATCGTGGAGGTCACATTGCCCTCGTAGAGCCAGGTCTGGATGCTGCGCCCGGCGACGGCGAGGTTGTTGACCACGATGTTGCTGTGGAACAGCGAGTCGAATTCGGTGGCCCAGCCCACGGGGCAGGTGGAGCCGGGGTTGGCCATGGTCGAGTCGCCGGCCATCCAGACGGTGGTCGTCGCCATGGCGGCGGCCGCGTTCGCGACCCTGGTGGTGCACCCGGTTGCCGAGGCGGGGGTCGGGGCGACCAGCGACAGGGAGGTCAGCAGGACAGTGACGAACGATAAGAGGACCTTACGCATGGTTTCTCCTGTCACCCACGATGGCGAGAAGACCGCGCCGGCAGACGGCGAGCCGGCGCGGCTGGGTCAGCACCAGGTCAGCGTCGAGTTGTTACGGGTCACGTTGCTGATCGTGTTGTTGCTGCCGGTGCAGGGGCTCCACCGGACATTGGTGTTGGTGACCGTCAGGTTCTGGAACCTGATGCCCGACGACGGCGCGAACTCCGTACGGGCCGCGATGCGGACCTCGCCGCCGCCGCTGATCGTGCCCGAGACCCCGGCGATGACGACGTTGTAGCAGTTCTCCACCAGGACCGAGTTGTTGCCGGTGTTGGCGATGTCGACCCGGTCGATGGTGGCGCCGCCGCTCTCCGACACACAGAAGATGCCCCGGCCGCCGCCGCGTGCCTTGACCGTGCCCACGCGGATGTTGTTCGGGTAGGCGCTGCCGACCCGGCCGTTGCGGTTGGCCATGCGGAAGGCCGCGTACCCGGTGCCGGCGCCGGCGTTGTCGGCGTCGACGGTGCCGACCGTCGCGTTGATGGTCTGGTTGAGCAGCAGGCCGGACTCGCCGACGCTGCGTGCGGTCACAGTGCCGACGGTGAGACCGTCCACGCCGTAGGTCTCCATCGCGTGCGAGCTGGCTCCCTGTACGTACACGTTGTCGACCCGTACGTTGCGGGTCCACTGGCTGGTGTCGCCCCGGTTGTCGATGCGCACGCCGAGGCCCGCGCCGAGCCGCATGTCGATCTGGCCGAGCCAGACGTTCGTGACGTTGCGCAGGAAGATGCCGTAGACCGGGGTGCCGGTGACGTTGAGGTACGGGACCTCGATGTTCGCGGTGCCGCGTGAATAGATCGGCGCGTAGTCGCCGGAGCCGGAGCCGGTCACGTTGATCGTGCCGCAGACCGACAGGGAGGTGTAGCTCGGCAGCGAGATCCGGGTGCCGGCGGTCATCGTGCCGTTGCCGCGCACGACGACGCGCTGGATCGAGGTGCGCCCGGCGGTGAGACTGCCGATGCCGGCCTGGACCGCCGCCCGGAAGTCGGTGCCGGTGTAGACGCTGCCGCCGGCGCTGTTGCGGGCGGTCCAGGTGCTACCGCTGACCGTCACCTGGGACTGGAAGGTGCCGTCTCCGCACGCGGCGGCGGAGGCCGGGGGCACGCCGAGCACGACACCGGCCCCGGCGCCGGCGATCAGGGCGGCGAGCGCGGCGACGATTCGGACGGGCCGGCGTCGTCGCGCTGTGGTGGTGACTGCTGTCATGAGAAATCTCCTTGGGGCGCCCAGCCGGTGTCGCGCATTCGAGGAATTGTTAGCGCTAACATTCAGCGGAGTCATTCCTTCGCGGGTGCCATTGAGGGATAGCGGTGATGCCCCAGAGCAAATAGGGCCCCGACAAGACTGTCAATTCCGGTGTCAGTTTTCGCGTCACCGCCGAAATGGCCGGCTTGTTCGGGCGGTGGTCAAGGCCCCGTTCACCCGGGTTGAATCCCATGAAAATTTCAGAAGGAGCCGATCAGGTTCCAGTGCAGGCAGAACCAGACGAGGGCCAGCATTCCGGCCAGCAGGGTCACCTGGTGGCCGCGGGCCAGGATGCCGATGTGGCCCTGTCTCCAGCCGATCACGGTGGTGGTGATCGCGGCGATGGTGAGGGCGAGGAACAGCAGGGGAAGGAGCAGCAGGGCCCGGAGGGTGGCCGGGATGCCGTACAGGATGCTCGTGTCGCCGATCAGCGTCAGCGTGAACATGACGACGAACGCCAGCCCGACGGCGCCGGCCAGGGCGGCGAGGAGGCGGGCGGCGCGCCAGGCGCGCGGCGTTCGGGAGGGACGTTTCCGCAGTCGCCGGACGGCGGCGGCCGACGGCAGGCCGAGCACGGCCGTCAGGGCGGTGACGGCGAACGCCAGGACGACGATGACGTTGGCCGGAGGGGTGTCCCACCAGGGGATGAGCTCGTAGGCGGGCCCGTCGGTGGCCGCATAGGTGACGCCGGCGCCGTTCGTGACGAACGCCAGCCGCTGGGAGCCGCCGTCCTGCTGATAGAGCCCCGGAGCCAGCCGGCTCCACGTCATGCCGTTGAAGGCGAGTTTCCCGCCGTCCTCGATCCGCAGCCGGGAGGAGTTGGTGAGGGTGAGCACCTTCTCGACGGTCGACTCGACCGTGCGGGCCGGCTTGTAGAAGCCGGCCACGGGCGTGGCCGGTCTGCCGGGAGGGGCGGAGGGCGCGGCGCGGTCGCCGGGAAGGAAGCGGTCGAAGAGGGCGGGCAAGAGCTTGGTGACGGCATCGATGCCGCCGATGCTGTTGGTGCCGACGAACAGGCCGAGATCGGCGTCGGGCACCAGCAGCAGCACGCTCTGGAAGCCTTCCCAACTGCCGTCGTGCATGATCACACGATGCCCGTTGAGAGTCTGTTCCTTGAACCCGTGCGCGTACCCGTCGATGCGCGGGTCGGCGGCGAACGAACGCTGGTGCATGAGGCGGAGGGTGGGCTCGTCGAGGATGGGTCCGCCGTCCAGATGGGCGATCATGAAGCGGGCCAGGTCGTCCGCGGTGGCGCTGATCGATCCGTCGGGCGCGAGGTTGTCGAAGACGAAGGGCTTGCGCTGGTACGTCCCCGCTTCGTAGTCATAGCTGCGTGCCTGACCGGCGGCCAAGGCGGCGGGGACCGGCTCGGAGGCCGTGGTGTGCCGCATGCCGAGCGGGTCCAGGATGTGTTCCCGCACGTACTGGTCGTAGGGCTGCCCGCTCACCTGCGACACGATGTGCCCGGCCAGCGCCGCGCCGTAGTTCGAATAGGCCGACACCTCGCCGGGCGGGCGCACCCGCGCCGGCACGTGGCCGGCGAGATACGTGCCCAGGGGCGGCACGTCGGCCTTGCTCCGCGAGCCCAGGCCGATGGCGCTGTCCTCGAAGCCGGCGGTGTGGTTCATCAGGTGTGCCAGCGTGATCGGCTGGGGGTAGGTGGCGGGGATGCGGAACGTGGTGAGGTAGCGGTTCACGTCCGCGCGCAGATCCAGCCGTCCCTGCTGCACCTGTTGCAGCACCGCGGTCCACGTGAACAGCTTGGTGATCGAGGCGATCCGCACCAATGAGGTGGCGGGGTCGAACGGCGTCCGGTTCTCGCGGTCGGCCAGGCCGTACCCCTTGCTGAAAAGGGTCTTTCCGCCGCCCACGACCGAGACCACCGCGCCGGGCACGTGGCTGGCCTCCAGCCCTTTCGCCAGCGCGGCGTCGAAGAAGTCCGTCAGCTCACGGGTGTCCGGAATGCGCGCCGAGGCCGCCGCCGTGGCGGGCGGCCAGAGGGCCGCCAGCGACAGTGCGGCGATGAGCAGCAGGCGGGGGAGGGTGACTGGCCGCACGGCGTGGCTCCTGACGTTGCCGGGGTTTCTTCCACGGTGCGGCCTGTGCGGGCGCGGGCGCATCGCCGGTATGGCCAGCGCCGCATCACACTAAAGTCGGAGATTTCCGTACGGCCGGCACCGACGTTCGTCGGAGGTGACGCGCCGCCGCCCTGGCTACCGGAATCGTCCGTAGTGCTCCGGCCCTCAGGCCGGGGGTGAAGCGGACCGTTCCGCGTAGCGGGGCAGGAGCAGCTGATTCGCCGTCGGTCGGACCGGCGTTGCCCGGCTCAGGGCGGACGGTTCTGCTGCTCGATGTACTGGCGCACGATCGACAATGGAGCGCCGCCGGCCGATCCGGCGAAGTAGGAACCCCGGCCAGAGCTTGCCGGCCCGGTGGTGGTGGGCGGCCAGTTCGGGGAACTCCTGCCGCATCCGCCGGGAGGCAACCCCTTTCAGGCTGTTGACCAGCCGGGACAGGGCGACCTTGGGCGGGAAGCTCACCAGCAGGTGGACGTGATTGTCTCCGCCGTTGAACTCGGTCGGTTCGACCTCGAAGTCGACGCAGACGTCCCT